>JBKPLM010000230.1:0-7176 GCA_046731655.1 Verrucomicrobiota bacterium
TCCGTATTCATAATAGGAGTACGGAGAACCGTAGGAGTAGCCCGGCGTGTAATAGGCGGTCGGATAGTAGCCGGTGTCATACGCGGTTACGTAAGGACTCTCCGCGCAGCCGCCGAGGAAAGCCGCAACCGCGCCTGCGCAAACGATTGACAGCAAAAATGCTCGACTGTGGCGCTTGGATTCAGATTTCGTCATTGTTTTCATCAGATGTTCCCCTTTCATTTGAATTCTGATTTCCCTTCAAACCCGAAGCCTTTTGGGGTTGATCGGAGGTGCGCTTTATCGCGCGGCCTGCTTCGATTTGCTCGCCCAATTCCAAGGCAACAGGCCTCATAGTAAGAATCGCGTCGCGTCGCTCTCTTGGCCGTGGCCAGCAGCATAGCACAAGTCGATGTGAGGATGCACGGCACTCCAACTCTGAAAACCTTCGCGAGTGGGAGCATTACGTGCAAAATCCGTCCCAAACGCTGTTCACGTTTCGCGGACGCCTTCGGAATACGCACTGCCTGCTCGCCGTGTGCGGGCGTCCTCGCGTCGCTTTTTCGGTAGGCAAACATCAACTACTGCGCAGCCTTGCGTTGCCTTTTGCACCGACATTGGCGTTCGATACGTTCAAGCCGACGTAATGAAACGAAATTTCTATTGGCTCGGAGCGTTCGTGACAATTGTCTTCACGATGTTTGCCGAGGACCAATCCTCGCCTCCGGGACCGGCAGATTTTGATGTCATCATCAAAGAAGGGACCGTATACGACGGCACCGGCGCCGAGCCGAGACAAGCGGATGTCGCAATTCGTGGCGATCGGATCGTTGGCATAGGTGATTTCAAAACTGCGAAGGCAAAGGTAATTATCGATGCGAAGGGTCTCGCCGTGGCGCCCGGGTTCATCAACATGCTTTCCTGGTCGACCGTGTCGCTGATTCAGGATGGCCGTTCACAGAGTGAAATTCGACAAGGCGTGACGACGGAGATCATGGGCGAAGGCGAATCGATGGGCCCGGTGAACGATCGCGTGCGTGAGCACATGATTCGTCAGCAAATTGACGTCAAGTACGACATCAAATGGAACACGCTCGCTCAGTATTTGCAGTATCTCGAAAAGCGTGGCGTGTCATGCAATGTGGCGTCGTTCGTCGGCGCGACGACGATTCGCGAATATGTGATCGGTTTCGAGGATAAACAGCCGACGCCCGCACAACTCGACCAGATGCGCGACCTGGTGCGCAAGGAAATGGAAGCAGGCGCGCTGGGGATCGGCACTTCCCTGATCTATCCTCCCGCGTTTTACGCGAAGACTGATGAGCTAATCGAGCTTTGCAAGATTGCTGCGAAATACCAGGGCAAATACATCTCGCATATGCGCAGCGAGGGCAACCGGCTGCTCGAAGCGCTTGAAGAATTAATTCGCATCAGCCGCGAGGCGAAGATTCCGGCGGAAGTTTATCACATCAAAGCATCGGGCCATCAAAACTGGCCGAAGATCGACGATCTGCTTTCGCGAATTGAGTCCGCGCAGAAGGAAGGACTAAAAATCACCGCGGATATGTACACTTACACCGCAGGCGGTACCGGCCTGGACGCCTCGCTTCCGCCGTGGACGGAAGACGGTGGTTACCCTGCATTATTCAAACGGCTGCGCGATCCGGCGACGCGTGAGAAGATCAAGGCAGAGGTCCAAAAGCCCACAGGCGCGTGGGAAAACCTCTATCTGGACGCTGGAGGACCGGAGCACATTCTGCTGGCGGAGTTCAGATCGGAAAAGCTGAAGCCGCTTACCGGGAAGACACTGGCTGAGGTAGCCAGGATGCGCGGGAAAGATCCCATCGACACGGCGATGGATTTGATCGCCGAAGATGAATCGCGCATCGGCACACTTTATTTCATCATCTCGGAAGACAACGTGAAGAAGGAACTCACGAAGCCGTGGATTTCGTTCGGCTCAGATGAAGCTTCCCAGGCGCCTGAGGGCGTATTCTTGAAATCCAATCCGCATCCGCGGGCGTATGGCAATTTTGCACGAGTGCTGGGCAAATATGTCCGCGACGAGAAGGTGATTCCAATGAAGGACGCAATTCGACGGCTGAGTGGACTGCCTGCAACAAATCTGGGGCTCGATCATCGCGGATTTCTCAAGGAAGGGATGTTTGCCGACGTAGTGGTGTTCGACCCGGTCACGATTGCCGACCACGCTACGTTTCAGAAGCCGCATCAATACGCGGTGGGCGCGAAGCACGTTTTTGTGAATGGCGTGCAAGTGCTCAAAGATGGCGAGCATACCGACGCAAAACCTGGCCGGGCCTTGTGGGGACCGGGAAAAATTAAGTAGCGCCAGCTTCCAGCTTGCGAAGGCAGAGAACGCAACCGGAGACTTGCGTTATTGTGAAAAGAAACACGTGAACGAGCTCTTCAGGACGTTATATTTCTAAAAAAGAAAGGAGTTTATTATGGCAATTGTTCCACGGAGAAGAAGCGATGAACGCTCGCTGGCGGAGCGGGCGCCTGATCCATTCAGTTATTTGCGAAATCAGATCAACCGTGTGTTTGACGATTTCTGGGGTGAATCGTCGTTGACGCCTCGTCACGAAATCGGTGCGGCTTTCTGGCCGCAGGTGGACGTCACCGAGACGGACAAGGAAATCAAAGTCTCGGCGGATATTCCCGGGGTAGAACCCAAAGATATTGATGTGAGCGTCGAGGGCGGCATTCTCACGATTAAGGGTGAGAAGAAATACGAGCGCGAAGAGACGGAGAGAGACCAGTATCGCATGGAGCGCAGCTATGGCTCATTTCAACGCGCTATCGAATTGCCGGCGGAAGTGGACGAATCGAAGGCTAAAGCTGAATTCAAAAAAGGTGTGCTGCGATTGACTCTGCCCAAGCGTCCCGGTTCGCAGTCGCGTCGGAAGAAAATCCCGATCACATGATCTAGAATTCCGAGCGTTGGAATTCGTTCGTTGACGATCGCGCTCTCATTGCAAAGGGAGCGTAAAGCAGCGAACTTTAGCGTTCAATCGAGCCGACGATGGACCCGATCAAGAACATTAAGTTGCGCTGGCTGCACAGTGCGTTGCATGACGTAAGCTCTGAGCTGTCACGTTTGCGATTTTCCCAATTTGCGCCGCACGCATGGGAACCAGCTATCAATGCGTATCGCTGCGAAAAATCCATTCGCATTTGCGTCGATTTGGCCGGCGTTGAGCGCGCGCTCATTGATCTCATGGTCGAGCCGCGCCGCGTGATCATTCGCGGTACCCGCGAGCTGCCCGAGCCGACCGATGACGAGGGATGCGCCCAGCAATTACTGGCCATGGAAATCGATTACGGGCCGTTCATGCGAGAAGTACCATTGCCCGCTGAAGTGGGAATCGAGGAAGCGCGCGCCGAACAACGCAACGGATTGCTCTGGATTTCGCTGCCTTTGAAAGAATCATGAGCGCAAAAGAACTCAGCGTCTTGCGGGCTGGAGTCGAAGCGAAGGCGGGAGCAGAGAGCCCCACCACCGCGGGAACCGAGCAAAGCGGGATGCCGCGGATCCCGGAAGAATTATCTATCCTGCCAGTGCGCGGGCTCGTCATTTTCCCAGGAACGGTCATTCCACTTAATGTCCACCGCGCGGCCTCGCTTAAACTGCTCGATGAAACTTTGCCGCGAACAAAAGTGATCGGACTACTCACGCAGCGCGATGAAGCGAAGGAAGAACCGACACCACAAGACCTCTACTCAGTCGGCACCGCGGCGCTCGTGCTCAAGCTTTTACGACAGGAGCAGGACAATGTGCTGGTCGTAGTGCAAGGGTTGCGCCGGTTTTCCCTCCGCAAAATCGTCGCGACTTCGCCGTTTTTGCGCGCCGAAGTCGATTTGCCGGAGTCGATCTTGCCGCCGGCGAGCAAGGAATGGGAAGCCACGTTTCGAAATTTGCAGGATTCGGCGGCGAGATTGTTTGAACTGGCGCCGGACGCGCCCGAACAGGCGCGCCTGATGATCTTGAACATCGAGAGTCCCGAGCAGCTTGCTGATTTTCTTGCGCCAAACCTGAACGTGGATTTCGCGCAAAAGCAGGCGCTTCTCGAAGAGTTGGACGTCGAAAAGCGTGTAAATGCAATACAGAAACAGATCTCAGCGCAGCTGGAGATCGCCGAGATCCAACAAAAGCTCCAGAAAGACGTTGCCTCGCAATTTTCCGATGCGCAGCGACGCGCCTATTTGCGTTCGCAAATCAAGGCGATCCAGCGCGAGCTGGGCGAAGCCGAAGGCGGCGGCGAAGAACAGGCACAGCAATTGCGCGCCCGGCTTGAGGAAGCCAAGCCGCCAGAAGCGGTGATGAAACAGGCCGAGCGCGAATTGAAGCGACTCGATTTCATTCCTGCGGCCAGCCCGGAATTCTCCGTCATTGTCAGTTACATCGAGATCATCGCCGATTTGCCCTGGAATAAATTCAGCGAGGACAATCTGGATCTCGATCAGGCTCAGAAAATTCTCGATCGCGATCATTACGATTTGGAAAAGGTGAAAAAGCGGCTGATCGAATATTTGGCAGTGCGCAAACTCAACCCGCAGGGGCATGGGGCGATTCTCTGTTTTCTCGGTCCACCTGGCGTGGGCAAAACGAGTCTCGGTCAATCGATTGCCGACGCACTTGGCCGAAAATTTGTGCGGATCAGCCTCGGCGGTATGCGTGACGAAGCGGAAATTCGCGGACATCGCCGCACTTATATTGGCTCAATGCCTGGACGTATTATCCAGGAACTGCGCCGTTGCGGTACGAGCAATCCGGTTTTCATGCTCGATGAGATTGACAAGATCGGCGCAGATTTTCGCGGCGATCCCGCCAGCGCGTTGCTCGAAGTTCTCGATCCCCGTCAAAACAACGCGTTTGTCGATCGTTATCTCGATGTGCCGTTCGATCTCTCCCAGGTGATTTTCATCGGCACCGCGAATTACATCGACGGCGTGCCCGAACCGTTGCGCGACCGGATTGAAGTCATTTCACTTCCGGGCTACACCGAGCGCGAGAAACTCGAAATCGCCAAGCGATATCTCGTCAGACGACAGTTGGAGGAAAACGGACTCAAGTCCGATCAGATCGAATGGCAGGACGAAGCGATCCGTCGGATCGTCAACGATTACACACACGAAGCGGGCGTCCGCGAGCTCGAGCGACAGATCGCGTCTGTTTGTCGCGGAATCGCGTCTCAGGTGGCACGGGGAAAAATCGAGCACGCCACGGTCACGCCCGAGCTGGTGGCCGAAATGCTCGGTCCGGCGAAATACGTTCGCGAAACCAAACTGAAAACGAGCAAGCCAGGTGTTGTCACCGGTCTGGCTTACACGCCTGCGGGTGGCGAAGTGCTGCACATCGAAGCGACCCGGTATCCGGGCAAAGGTAACGTTACCCTCACCGGACACATTGGCGAAGTGATGAAAGAATCGGTGCAAGCTGCATTGAGTCTTGTCCGCAGCCGCAACAGCGAGATCGGCGCCAAAGCGGAAGATTTCCGCAACATCGACGTGCATGTGCACGTGCCCGCTGGGGCCGTTCCGAAGGATGGCCCTTCTGCAGGTGTTGCAATGTTTACCGCGTTGGCGTCGCTGTTCAGTAATACTCCGGTGCGGCCGGATGTCGCCATGACCGGCGAAATCACCTTGCGCGGATTGGTGCTGCCAATTGGCGGCCTCAAAGAGAAAAGTCTGGCCGCGATGCGCGCCGGCATTTCGACGGTCATCATCCCGAAGCTGAACGAAAAAGACCTTGTCGATGTTCCCGAGGAAGCGAAACAAAAACTCAAATTCGTCCCGGTCGAAAATGTGGATGAAGTTCTGGCCGCCGCTTTAGAGAAAGACGGCGCTGTGCCTGCCTCAGAACGCAAATCGGGCTGAGTCCTGGAAAAACTGGGAAAGCCTGCGGATCGGCTTGGGCAGCCAAGATTGCGCTGCCGATCAACAGATACCCAACCGCGACGCGCATAGACCTAACGAGAATAATGAGCTGCCGCGAGCGAGAACGCGGGTCGCAGCACATGGAGGGATTGAACTCCTAGAAAGCTGAATAGTACACCGCTCGCGGTCAGCTCAATCGCACGGTTAGGCGTCCTCCGCCTGAGTCTTGTCGAACTGTAAAAACTCGACCGGTGCCCCATTGTGTTCGATGAACGCGACGGTGACGCCTGGGCTGGGGCTATTTGGTGCGATGATCACCTTCTTGCCCTGGAGTTCCTGCTCAAGATTCTCAACCTCGAAAGCCACATGAGGAATGGTCTTGACGAGTTCCGGATATGGCGCATCCAGTTCGTACCTCGTCCATTCGATGCCGTAGGTATTGTTTTTGTACCCACTCACATAAATTTTCAAGTGCTTCAGGTGCACTTCGCCCTCTCTTTTTTCGGTGGTCGGAATTCCGAGATGATGGTACTTCCTCATTTCGAACAATCCCCTGAAGGGCTATTGAAAACGCCTAACGAGAATTAGACGAATATTCGTAACAAAAGACGAACGTTTTTTCGCATATCACAACGACTTGCGACATCATCCGTAGCAAATTTGGCTTCCGGCCTTACGGAATTTCGGTGTCGGCTCTTTTGATTGGCTACGCCAGGATCGGCGTTTCACCGAAACGCCCTGCAAAGGCTACTTCCATTCCCAAAATTCGGAGCGGGTGTTGCCCTCGGCGTCCACCGCGTATTCGAATACCACCGCCACCTTGTTTAGACGGGACCAGCGTGGCGGCATAGTTTGATAATAAACCGCACCGCGATAACTCGCGGTCCCGTCTTTCTTCATCGTCCCGACACCATGGCCCGTCCAAGTGGCCATTTTCCCGTCCTTGGTTATCATCACGCCTTGCCCTTCGCCGTACAGCGTCCCGTCTGGGCGGACAACGGTCCTATAGGTGCCGGTCTCCTTAACGTTTGTGCCGAGTATCGACCCATTCGCCTGAAACGAAGTTTCCAATTTTGGACCTCCGCCCAGATTCGGCAATACCCGTTGCGAGGTAATTCTTCCTGCTGTGGCACCAATCTTCTCACCTAGCATAACTGTCCTCCATTAAGATTTCCGCTCTCGAATCTCTTGGATTTGACTCTGTAGACAGTAGCGAAAAAACTTTTAACCGTCTACCACCCCCATTTCAGCGGCCTTCGACATCCCTCGTTCCCTCGGTCTCGTCGAGAGTGCGACGTG
>JBKPLM010000231.1:0-6772 GCA_046731655.1 Verrucomicrobiota bacterium
GCACGGCAGCGCACCAGACAAACATAAGTTCGCGCTGCTTTTAATCGACGTCGTCAACGATTTTGATTTTCCCGAAGCGGATCAATTGCTGAAACATGCACGCCCAATGGCGCGAACTCTGTTGCGCTTAAAACGACGAGCGCAGAGAGCAGGCGTGCCGGTCATTTATGTAAACGACAACTTCGGCCGATGGAAATCCGACTTTCGACGCACTGTCCACTACTGTGCACGACACGGTCACGGCCGCGACATCGTGAGATTACTGCGGCCCGAAGAAAACGATTACTTCGTGCTCAAACCAAAGCATTCGGGCTTCTTTTCTACCACCCTCGAGACCCTTCTCCGCTACTTGGAAACCCAAACTTTAATTCTTACCGGTATCGCTGGGAATTTTTGCGTCCTTTTCACCGCAAACGACGCCTACATGCGCGATTTTAATTTGTTCGTGCCTTCGGATTGCACTGTCTCAAACACGAAGAAAGAAAATGACTCTGCGCTTGGACTGATGAAGAAATTTTTGAAAGCTGATACGCGCCCATCTTCTGGAATCGTGCTGCACAGGAAGCAAAAAGAGAAGAGACACTCGGGAAATTCCACAGCGTAATCGAAGGTGTCATTGGCAATACTTTCTCTGTGAAGCTGCGCCAGAAAACGTTATTGAAACCACCATTCCCGCCAATGGAAGCGCGTCTGGTTGACGAAATTCCGGTTGGTGGTGGCTGGCAATACGAGCCGAAATGGGATGGTTTTCGTTGCATTGCGTTTCGTGATTGCGAGCAGATTTACTTGCAATCAAAGGCCGGGCAGCCGCTCGGGCGTTATTTTCCCGATATTGTTGACGTCCTTACCACAGTATCAGAACAACAATTCGTCCTCGACGGTGAACTTGTTGTCTCCGTTAGCGGCGCCCTTTCATTTGATGAATTGCAACTGCGTTTGCATCCGGCGGCAAGTCGTGTTCAGAAACTGGCCAAAGCTCATCCAGCAACGTACATCGTGTTCGATCTACTCGCCGAAAATGGGCAAGTATACCTGGATCGTCCCCTGCGGGAACGCCGGTCACTTCTAGAGGCATTCGCACGTTTGAATTTCAGATCGACCAAGCATTTGCTCCTTTCTCCGGCGACCACCGATCACAAGATGGCCGGCAAATGGTTTAAGAAGGCCGGCGGCGACCTTGATGGGATCCTCGCGAAACGTCTGGATGCTCCCTATGCTTCGGGCGAGCGGACCGCAATGGTCAAGGTAAAGCAAATCCGCACGGCCGACTGCGTTGTTGGCGGATTTCGTTACGCGCGTAGCAGCCGCGTCATCGGTTCGCTATTGCTTGGGCTTTATGGCGATGATGGGTTACTCCACCACGTGGGATTCACAGCTGCTTTCAAAGCATCCGAGCGTCGCGAGTTAACAAAGAAATTTGAAGCGATCAAGAAATCACCGGGATTTACAGGCAGCGCGCCAGGAGGACCAAGCCGTTGGAGCACAGATCGCACCGGTGAATGGGAACCTGTCGATCCACGATTCGTCGTTGAAGTTGCCTACGACCATTTTACCGGCGGCCGGTTTCGGCACGGCACAAAGTTTCTTCGTTGGCGCCCCGATAAAAAGCCCCGCCAGTGCACGATGGACCAAGTAGAACATTGCCAAGATAAATCGCTGGCGCTTTTGCGAGGTTAAGATTTGGGAGCCTCGGCGCGCTTGAGATCTGAAACGGCGGGGCCATTCAGCACGCAGCCTAACGCATCAAAGCGCGATCCATGGCAGGGACAATCCCAGGTTTTCTCGCATGCATTCCAGCGTACAACACATTGCAAATGCGGGCAGACTGCCGAAAACGCATGCAGCGTTCCGCTGTCGTCGCGATAGGTCGCAATTTTTTTCATGCCGTCGCGCAATAGGGCACCTTGGCCGGGCTTAATCTCCTCGACAGACTTCGCTGAACCCGGCGTGACGTAGTCGCGAAATTGCGCCGCCACATTGGCGTTCTCAGCGATGTAATCCGCCAGCACCCGCGGCTGCAACGTTTTGCGCGATGGATCGTACAGGTCCGTCCAGGGATTTTCCCGGCCCGCGATGAGATCGACGATCAACGTTCCAGCGAGTATCCCATGCGTGATGCCGTTGCCCGAATCACCGGTAACGACATAAACGTTTTTATCTCCGGGATTACGACCGATGTACGCCACGCCATCTACTGGCTCCATCACCTGGCCGGACCAATGGTCGGTGATCTGGCTGACATACGGGAATCGGTCGCGCGTCCAACGTTCGAGCTTGGCGAAACGCTGCTCACAATCCTCCGCCTGGCCGGTCTTGTGATCTTCGCCTCCAACCATGAGAACGTCGCCTCGTTCATCGTGTGCGAATCGCACATAATGATATGCCACCGGCCCAACCTCCTTCTTCTCTTCTTCTGCGCTCGACGCAGTATCCCAGAAAAGTGCGTGATTGATGTCGCGTGTGACGCGCAAGCAAATCACGTACGTGGCATATGGCGCCTGTTTTGAATGAATCGCCAGCCGGTCATTAATCGGACAATTCGTCGCCACTACCGCCGCCTGCGCTGTAACGGTATGCCCGTCGGACGTTTTTACTTTGGCCCGATCCCCGTCTTCAACAGCGACCACGCGCGTGCCGGTGAAAATTCGTCCGCCAAGGTCGACAATAACTCGCGCGAGGCCATTGAGATATTTCAGTGGATGAAATTGTGCTTGTCGCGGAAACCGCAGCACCGCATCGGAATTGATCTTTGCGTTCGGAACTGAATCGACTCGTTCGACGTCGCCGAGGCCGACCCTGTGAATTGCCTCCAATTCCTTCATCAATTCTTTGACGGACCCGCCAGGGGGCAAGAATAGGTAGCCCGCTACCCGCTCGAAATCACAATCAATATTGTGCTCGCGAACAATTTGCTCTGCACAATCCATTGCCGCTGTGTGGCTCTCCGCAGTAAGGCGAGCACATTCCCTTCCGAGAAATTTCTCAATATCGATGTAGCGATCATCGATTGCATTTACCAGCTGCGCCGTCGTTCGGCCGGTCATTCCGCCGCCGACCGGCCCGTCATCGATCAGGACCACACTCCGATTTTCGCGTGCGGCCAGGTAGGCTGTGGTCACACCGGCAATCCCCGCGCCAATGACGCATACGTCCGCGCTGAGATCCTGCTGCAGCGGCGAAGTTGAAAATTTCTGCACCGTGCGCTCCCAAAAGGAAGGGTTCGCGCCTGCCTGTTCTCCAATAGTTTGCATGTAAAAGAAATCGCACCACGCCGATATGAAAGCCGTGAGACAGATGGTAGAATTTTGATTGCGAAGGTAAGAGTTGCGGCAGCGCCATCGCGCAGAAGCGAACTGATTAGACACACAATGAAGCAGCGGTCTATCACCGACCTGTCACGTTGAAGGCAACGAAATACATGATCCAAGAATACAAGGTACGCACCACCACACCATTCTCCCACCTTTAACTCGCGTTAAGTACCGGATTGTGTCGCGCGAAGGAACCGGAGAACAGCGCGCTCGACCGCTCGCAGATCGATATGCTCCGGTGTTTTCATCGTGTCGGCGAGTCCGGCAATTTGCCTTCCGCTCAGGTAAGCTTCGAAGATGGCCGGATGCACATAACATTTACGGCAAATGGCAGGTGTGTTGCCGAGAAGCTCTGCCACCGCGCAAATGGCGGTCTTGATGTTCGTCTTTGCCTGTTTCTGGCTTTCAAATTTCTCCTGCAGATTGAGTGCGATCGCCGCGAACAGCGTTCCAGCCCAAGTGCGAAAATCTTTCGCGGTAAAATTTTCTCCAGAGATTTCGCGCAAATAATCGTTCACATCCTGGGACGTTACATCGCGCACCTCGCCATCGTTGACGTATTGAAACAGGTTCTGCCCCGGCAAATCCTGGCATTTCGAAACAATTTTCGCGATTCGCCGATCAGTCACATCGACTTCGTGTTGCCGTCCGCTCTTTCCGCGAAAACGAAAACGCAACCGAGCGCCCCTAACCGTGACGTGCCGATCTCTTACTGTGGTTAGGCCGAACGATTTGTTCTCTCGCGCGTATTCCTCGTTTCCAATCCGTATAAAAGTCCGCTCCAGGAGTCGTATTATGGTGGCGATTACTTTTTCCCGCGGCATATCGGGTAACTTCAGATCCTTGGCGACTCGTCGTCGGAGTTTTGGGAGCGTTTTGGCGAAATCGGCAAGCCTTTCGAACTTGTTTTCATCGCGCAGCTCGCGCCATCGAACATGATAAAGGTATTGCTTCCGCCCACGCGCGTCACGGCCAGTCGCCTGAATATGTCCATTAGGTGATGGGCAAATCCAGACGTCTTTCCACGCTGGCGGAATGGCCAAACGTTTGATTCGGAGAAGGCGTTGCTCATCGAGAATTCGTTTTCCCTGTGTGTCCAAGTATTTGAAGCGGTTGCCGTACCTGACGCGCCTGTAGCCAGGGCTGTCGTCGTTGACATAGTGTAAACCGGCCTCTGTTGCCGTAGCGAGACCGTCAACAAGAGAATTGTGCCTGTCAGGCTTCTTTACGATTGCCCGCATTTTCAACGTTAACCCCCTACAGAGCGGCGGCTGCAAAGATTCCCGACACTGTTAACGGCCGCAACGGGGAGTTTCAGCATCACAGGCTTACCGTTCGCCGAATTTCTTCTGTCGCGAATGTCATTGGCAAAAATTTGATCTGCGATCTTGAATTCCTCTTCCCTGGCCTTGCACGCGGGCGGTCGCAAGCGTTTGCGCAGAACGCATGACTTTCTTCGGAAATTCGAATCAATACCCACACTTTTAGTTACGCGCGGAGATTCGCAGGCTCGCGTATTTAAATATGACGAGATAAGGACACCTCGCACCAAACCGAGATCAACGTGAATACCACAGGGATCATAATCGTCGTGGCGGTTATAGTAGTCGCGGTAATCGCACTGGCGTTGATCTTTTTACTGTGGCGCCGCCGCTCACAAAAGCTGCGTGAAGAGTTCGGGCCGGAGTATAAGCACGCCGTCAGACAATATGGTGATGCAAGAAAGGCCGAGGCGGAACTTGCCGCACGCCAGAAACGAGTCCGCAGACTCGATATTCGTCCGCTCACGCACGAAGAGCAAAACCGTTTTGGAGAGCTTTGGAGAAGCACACAAGCGCGCTTCGTGGATGAACCGTCCAAGGCGGTTGGCGAAGCCGACGGGTTAGTCAAAGAAGTCATGCAGACACGTGGCTACCCCGTTGGAGACTTCGATCAGCGTGCTGCAGACATCTCGGTAGATCATCCGAATGTTGTGACTAATTACCGTGCCGGACGCGAAATCGCAGCGCGCAACAAAAGCGGGGAGGCGACGACTGAAGAATTACGGCAGGCGATGGTGCATTATCGCTCGTTATTTGAAGAATTGGCAGAGGTAGGGGAACCAGCAACCAAGGAGGGAACGCAATGAAAATCGAAGAAGGCGAGAAAGTTGATCAAGGAAACCAAGAAAAGGTGGCGGCGGCCGACCAGGAGCAGCGCGAACTACAACGTGCTGACCGGGCAAAATCGACGAGTGAGGTCGCAAAGGATTTGGAGCGCGCTCCACTAGGCAGAAGGGATGGCGGCGGAACTGCTGCTGCGCTGTTCCCAGAAAACGAGTCAAAGGATTTTCACAAACGCTGGACGGATATCCAAACAGCATTCGTCGATGAGCCGCGCCGCGCAGTTGAACGGGCGGACGAATTGGTTGCACAAGTAATTAAGCGCCTTGCAGATAGTTTCGCCCAGGAACGATCGAGACTAGAGGGACAATGGGGTCGAGGCGATAACGTCTCAACGGAAGACCTACGTGTCGCCTTGCAGCGCTACCGCGCGTTCTTTGATCGCCTGCTGAACGTCTAAACAAAAATTGGACGCGCGAGAGAGCGGCGGCGTGCGAGTAAACTTTGTATGAAAGAACAACAGGAAATCATCTCAACGATTAACAAATTAATTGAAACCCTCAAAGACGGGGAGGAAGGTTTCAAAGAAGCTTCTGAGGGCGTGAAAGATCCGCAGTTGAAGTCCGTCTTCAATCAATATTCACGCCAGCGATCACGCTTCGCAGCCGAGTTACAGGGTCAAGCTCAAAGCTTGGGCGAATCAGAGCCCGAAGCTAGCAGCAGCGCCGCTGGTGGATTGCATCGTGCCTGGATAAATCTGAAATCCGTTGTTACAAGCGGCGATGACCATGCGATCCTGGCCGAATGCGAACGCGGCGAAGATTCCGCCGTGGAAGAATATAAGAAGGCCATCGAAAACGGTCTTTCTGTGCCCGTGCGTGAAGTCGTTTCACAGCAATACGCAGAGATCAAAAGAGCACACGATCACATCAAAAATCTACGCGACACGACTAAAAAGAGCTGATTAAGAGTAACTCGGGTTATCTTGGTAAACTTTCGACTGGTTCATTGCTCTGGCTAGGCAAGAACTACCTCGATCAAAAGCGCAGAGCTGGAAGTCTCGTAAGGCTTACCAAGTCAAGTGTGCCCTGGTTTCGACAGCCTATACCTAAGAAAAAAGCTCGGACAAATATCAGAATTATCCGTATGAAGCGAGGGGTGTTCTCACCACGGCCGTATAGCACGTTACTTCGCTAACTTATCGGTTCCTAAGGGCTAAAGGATAAAGACGAAGATGCCCACCGCGTTTTTCGTTACGTCCAAATCTATAACTAGGGGCGAAACAATCTTGGTATGCCCGAAGAAGAACCAATAGAACGGGCGCGAGAAGATGAACGTGAAGGAAAGTCTCCTTCCACG
>JBKPLM010000232.1:0-4772 GCA_046731655.1 Verrucomicrobiota bacterium
ATCCTGAGTTTTTGACTTTGTTGACAATCTCGGCGCGCGACATCGTTAGCGCCTGTTTCAATTCTTCGTAGCCGCCGGCGCGCAGGTAACAGTCGATGTCCGTCGTCCAATCGTCGCGTCCGATGTTCTTGAAAATCAATCGACGCTCCAGGTGATGCGGAGGTGTTCGATGCCCAATTCTTCGGTTTCGATTTCGGAGAAGCTCCTTCACAGAGTCCGGGCTGACGTTTTCGCGCAGCTCCTCGTTTACCATGCAGACGGGCGCCGTACCGCAGCTCGCCAGGCACTCAACGAACTCGACGCTATAATTGCCGTCGGCGCTAACGGAAATAGGGTTGTGCATTCCTTCGCCCTGGTGCTCACGCTTAATGCCAGTCGCCGCGCATAGATTTTCCATTAATTGAAAGCTACCAGCCATGGCGCAACTGAGCGTGCGGCAGACGCGGATGTGTGTCTTGCCTGCGGGTTCCTGACGGAACATCGGATAAAACGTGACTAACTCGAGAACGTTGATCGGCTGGAGTCCGAGCTTCGCAGCGATCCAGATCACTGCGTCATCGCTGATGAAAGCGAAATGTTCCTGCCACAAGTGAAGCAACGGCATTGCCGCGCTCCGCCGATGCTCGTGCGAGTAGCGCGAGATTGCCGCATCCATTTTCCGCTCTAACTCGGCGGGAACACGCGTGTTCGTCGAGTCCACGATAGCGCGAGATTTATTTCGACAATGTGCTCTCCTTCGATTGCACCTTGTCGTCTTTGAAAACAATCGTCACCGAATCCTTACCCTGATGGTAAACGTAAGTCGTTTTTTTCATGATAACGAGATCTTCATTGTTAACGGAGGTGGGGCGTCCCAGGATTGACTCCACCTGTTTCTTCGACATTCCCTCTTCCACCTCATCCACGTTTGCCTTGGTAATGCGTTTGCCCGGGGTGCACGAAACTCCGAACGCGAGCAGGAGTACGAGCAAAAATCGAGATATTGATCGGAACACATTCATCTGTCGCATTCTCCCATGACGAAGTCCAGACTCCCCAGCACCGCTGGCACGTCGCTGACCATGCAACCTGGCAAAAGCTCCGGGAGGATACTTAGGTTCACAAATGATGGTGCGCGAATCTTCAAGCGATAAGGCACGCCGCCACCCCTGCTGTTGATATAAAATCCAAGTTCGCCCTTTGGATTTTCAGCCGCGAAGTAAATCTCGCCTGGCGGCGCATCGAGCCCTTCGGTAACCACAATAAAATGATGGATCAACTCTTCCATCTTGGTCATGACGTGCGATTTAGGTGGCACCATGTTTTTCCAATCGGCTACGTTGATCGGACCATCAGGCAATTTGTCGATTACCTGACGCAGGATGCGAACGCTTTGGCGCATCTCCTCGATTCGCACCAAATACCGATCGTAACAATCCCCGGCACTGCCGATTACTACGTCGAAATCGTACTCCTCGTAATCGAGGTACGGATGTGTGCGTCGCAAATCGTGCTCGATGCCGCTGCCACGCAGGTTCGGACCCGAAAGTGCGTACGCAACGGCTCGCTCTTTTGAGATCACCCCGACGTCTTTCGTTCGATCGACAAAAATGCGATTACGCGTAAGCAATCTGTCGCATTCGTCCAGACTTGGAATGAATTCATCCAGGAATCTCTTGAGCTGCGGGATGAAGCTCTCCGGAAGGTCCCGTATCTGTCCGCCCACCCGTGTGTAGGATGTCGTGAAGCGGGCCCCGGTTAACAGCTCGAAAAGGTTATAAAGTTTTTCGCGCTCGGTGAATGTGTACAAGAAGACCGTCATCGCGCCTAGATCGAGAGCCATGGCGCCGAGACCTAGCAAATGCGACGAGATACGCGACGTTTCGCAACAAATCGTGCGAATCGCTTTCCCGCGTGGCGGGATCTCCCAGCCCATCAATTTTTCGACTGCAAGCGTGTAAGCGACATTGTTCGAAAGCGGCGCGAGATAATCCAGCCGATCGGTGTAAGGCACGAACTGGTTGTATTGCATGTTCTCTGCGATTTTTTCGTCGCCGCGATGCAGGAAGCCAATGTCAGGCGTGGCTTTGGTAATGATCTCGCCGTCGAGTTCGAGCACCAGTCGCAATACTCCATGGGTGGCCGGGTGCGATGGGCCCATATTGAGGACCATCTTTTCACCAATGTCGCCATCGGCATGATGCAGCTCTGCTTCTGCAGCGACTACTCGCGTTACGGGATCAGGCGATTCAATTTCGCGCGTCGTAAAAGGCATAGGATCAACAATCACATTTACGCTGGCGAGTGAACCAGCGCGTGCAAGCAATTTCGGCGCACGCGTGGTAGGACGCCATCAAAGCCTGCTCGCCGTGGCAAGGGCGTGCCGCAATGTTGAACGGACGACTCGGCGATCGGTCCCTGGCAATTGGCATTTGAATCGCGCGAGGCAGACATCGATGGTGGAAATCGCATGAAAAAAGTCGCTCTGCTTTTTGCAGGACAAGGCGCACAAACCGTCGGGATGGGACGCGACTTGACGGAACAGTTTCCTACCGCAGCTGACCTCTTTCAGAAAGCGGATGATGTACTTGGTCGCAAGCTAAGCGAAATCGCCTGGAACGGACCGATCGAAGATTTGACCAAGACATCGAATTGTCAGCCTGCGCTTTTCGTTCACGGGCTGGCGTGTTTGGCGATCTTGCGCGAGCTCGCCGGCAATTTTCCAATCGGTGGGGCGGCCGGCTTATCGTTAGGCGAAATGACAGCCCACGCCGCCGCGGGTACATTCGATTTTGAAAATGGATTGAGGCTTGTGCACCGACGCGGCGAGTTGATGGACGAAGCCTGCGAGAAAACATCCGGCGGAATGGCGGCATTGATTGGCGCGGATGAAAATATCGTTAGACAACTGGCTGCGGACGAGGATGTCGATGTAGCAAACATCAACGCACCGGGCCAGATCGTGATCTCAGGTGAACTGGCCAAAGTTGAAGCAGCAGTGGGCGTTGCAAAGGAATACGGAATTCGTCGTGCCACGATGCTCAATGTCGCCGGCGCATATCACTCGCGTTTGATGGAAAGCGCGTATGAAAAACTTGGCGCCGTACTCCAACATGTGCCGATGCAACCGCCGCGTTTTCCTGTAATCAGTAATGTGACCGGAGATGAAGTGAAAACCCCGATCGGCATTCGTCGAACGCTTCAAGACCAGGTGACTGGCACGGTGCGCTGGCTCGATTGCATGGAGCGGCTTGCCGGACTGGGCTGCGAGTTCTTCATTGAATTGGGACCCGGCGCAGTGCTGGCGGGCTTATTGCGACGCACTTTCAAAGGCGTCGATGTGATGTCGGTTTCCGATGTCGACTCCGTGCGAAAATGCGCCTCTGCGATGCTGTAGCCGTTTTGCTCTGCGAAACGCGGCGCTGATGCTCTGTGGAAAGCACGCGTCGCGCCGCCCAGAGATCGCCGACTACAGCTTCACCGTGCACCGCAACACAGTGACGATGGCTCTAAATCGACAATTAGCCCTAGCTACGTAGTTTCCCCGCATGACACTGCAACAACGTGTGGATACAGACCTGAAAGAGGCGATGCGTGCCAAAGACGCCACAAAGCTGGGTGTTCTGCGTATGCTGAAATCTGCACTGAAATATGCCGCGATCGCAAAATCGGACGCGGAAGCCGAATTGAGCGACGCCGAGGCCGCGCAGGTCATCCGCAAGCAGGCCAAGCAACGTCAGGATTCAATTGAGAGCTTCGAAAAAGGCGGCCGCCCAGAGCTGGTGGAAAAGGAGAAAGAAGAACTGGCAATTCTTAACGGATATTTGCCGCAGCCGATGAGCGCCGATGAAATTTCGAAGATCGTGCGTGAAGCAATTACCGAAGCAGGCGCGACCTCGCGAGCGCAAATGGGCGCAGTGATGAAGGCGTTGCAATCGAAAGTGGCCGGTCGGGTTGATGGCAAAGCACTGAGCGCGGAAGTGCAAAAGCAGTTGGGTTCGTAATTCGAGAACCGAGATTCGTGAATCGCATCCGATTTAACGATTTAACCATTCAACGAATTACGTCGCGACCATGCTAACCGCAATCATCGTCGCCGCCGGTAACAGTCGCCGCATGGGTTTCGACAAATTGTTTGCGGCGATTGCCGGCAGACCGGTTATCGCGCACACCTTGCACGCATTTGAGTGGGCCGGCTGTGTCGGCGAAATCATTGTGGTCACGCGCGAAGATCGACGCGCGGAAATCAAAACGATCGTCCGCGATGAGAATTTCAAAAAGATTCAGTCGATTGTTCCTGGCGGCAAACATCGCCAGGACTCCGTTCGCGCCGGCCTGGGTCAGCTCGCACCAGGTTCAAGATACGTAGCTATCCATGACGCGGCGCGTCCGTTGATCACCGCGGAACAAATCGAATCGGTCTTCGAGCAATGCCGGATACATGCAGCTGCCAGTCTGGCTGAGCCAATCAGTGACACGCTTAAATATGCCGACGCCGAATTTTTTGTTACCGCTCCGGTGGATCGACATCAGCTCTATGCCATGCAAACACCGCAGATTTTCGAGCGTCAATTGATCGAGGATGCCTATCACGCCGTTTACGCCGAAAATGCTTCGGTTACCGACGAGGTCTCAGCGCTCGAACGGCTCGGCCGCAAGGTTGTTCTGGTTCCAAACAAAGACTTAAATTTCAAAATCACCTATCCGCGGGACTTGGCACTTGCCGAGTTCGTTCTAACGCAACGAATCCAGGCTGCCGCACCTTGATCTTGGCACGGGCTGACGCCGAGCAA
>JBKPLM010000233.1:0-3154 GCA_046731655.1 Verrucomicrobiota bacterium
GCCTTCCGAAGATCCAACTGAGATCCCGAATGTTGCGTGGAGCGATGTCGTTCGTTTCATTCGGCAACTCAGTCACGACCTGCGCAATCATCTGAATGCGATTGAACTGCAGTCTGCTTACATCAGCGAGCTGGAGCGAGATGATCAACTCAAGAGCGAAATCAAGCGTTTGCGCGAAATGATCTCGAGAATGACATCGACCTTACAATCCCTTTCCAAGGCAGTCAGTGTGGTCACGCCGAACTTGATCTCGTACCCGGCCGCAGACTTTGTCGAAGATTTGCACAAGAAAATCGATCATGATTTCTCCGGGGAAAGCGCGGAAATTAATTGGAACATTCAAGTTGGCGACGCGACGCTAAGTGTTGATCCTCAACTTTTACCGGAAGCGTTTAGCGAGCTTTTCGCCAATGCCTTTCGGCACAAGCTTGAGAAGGATGTGCTTGTTGCGTCTGCCAAAATAGACAATGACCAATTCCTCTTTACGCTCGAGGAGCCGAAGAGCCAATTCGATTTGGCCGCCCACAATTGGGGCCGTGAGCCGCTTCGGAAAATCACTCAGGGCCATTACGGTCTTGGTCTAAATCGGGTTCGGGCTATCGTAGAGGCCCACGGCGGCAAACTGTATGCTCAATATGATCCGAAGACTCGGTCGCTCGTTACAACGCTGGCCTTGCCATTGTAACCCTGTAGCCACGGGTCTGTGGCCGGTACCTTCTTTCGGCATTCACGGCCCATCGGACGGCTCGCAGAGCCGTGGCTACAACTCTTCCGGCGACGCGTACTCCTGAAATGAAAACCAACAACCATCGCGTCCTGATCATCGACGACGAGCGCCCCGTGCTCATGACGCTCGAGGCGCTGTTAAAGCGGCATGGTTATCATGTGGATACAGCATCTACGGCCTCCCAGGGACTCAAGTTATTAAGGTCCAAACCTTCCACACTCGTTTTGCTAGATCTCCAATTGCCCGATGCGGACGGATTGGAGACGCTGGACCAGATCAAAACCGAGGTTCCCGAGACACAGGTCATTATTTTGACGGCACACGACTCGTTGCACAATGCCATCGAATCGATTAAACGCGGCGCTTACCATTTTATCAGCAAGCCGTACGCAGCTGAGGAACTGCTCAGCCTCGTGGAGAAAGCATTGGAAAAACAGTTCCTCCTGCGAGAGGCCGAAGAGCTCCGCGAAAAGACTGAGCGACTTGAGCGGCGTCTGGAGATGGCGGAGGCGCGGCCTTCTCTCATTTTCAAGAGCAAACCGATGCAGGAAATCGACGAATTGATCAATGCCATGGCGCCATCAGACGCCAACGCTCTCATCGTCGGTGAGAGTGGCGTCGGCAAGGAAGTAATCGCCAACGCTATTCACGCGCGGAGCCGGCGCGCTGAAAAGCCAATGGTAAAGCTCAATTGTGCGGCGTTTCCTCAAACGATGATTGAGGGAGAGCTTTTCGGCTATGTGAAAGGTGCATTCACCGGGGCGATGCACGATTTTCCGGGAATGATCGCGGCGGCCGATAGCGGCACGCTTTTTCTCGACGAAATATCCGATATGCCGGCGGAACTGCAGACGCGCTTTTTGCGCGTGCTGCAAGAGCGCGAGTATAGGCCCCTTGGAAGCACACAAACGATGAAAGCGGATTTCAGGGCGATTGCTTCGACCAATCGGCCCATTGCTCAAGCACTCTCGGAGAACCGGCTGCGTTCCGATTTGTACTACCGGCTAAACACGTTTCAAATTGAAGTGCCGCCGCTTCGAAAACGCAAACAAGACATCCCGCCGCTGATTGCTGCTTTCGTGAGACAGTTTGCTCAGCAGCTCGGCAAACCCGAGCCGGACATTTCGCCGGACGCATTCCAAAAATTACTGGATTACTCGTGGCCGGGAAACGTTCGCGAACTGCAAAACGCGATCGAATACGCCGTGGTATTGGCGCGACAGGGCATGATCGGCGTAAAAGAGCTGCCCACAGAAATACAGTTGCCCACCGCGCTGCAACAAACCGAGCTCGCCGCGCTACCACGCACGGGCGCGCAGAGCCTCGACGATGTCGAACGAACCGCTATTATTCAGGCGCTTGCTGAATGCCATGGAAACAAGAAAAAGGCCGCGGAACTTCTCGGCATTCAGCGCCCCACGCTTTACAACAAGATGAAGCGCTACGCCATCGAGCTGTAACAGCTGGGTGATTCGTTAATTTGTTACATCGTTAGATCGGCTTCCCTTCAACTTTCAACGCTTCAACGTGGCGAAGACACTTCGTCATTCGGGCTTCGTCATTGATTCGTCATTCGTCATTCCGATTTCGTCATTCTTGATCACCACTTCCAATTTTATTTCCTGGAACGCGAGGTGATCGTGGATTAGTCCGAGCAACTCGAGGGTGCTCGCGTCCGGCATCTGCGCGCAACGCAGCTCGATCCGCGCCGGCTTGCCAACCAATTCTGGATGCGCCTCCGCCAATTCGCCGTCGAGCAGGAATGAAACGTACGCGTTGAAGCGCTCCTGTAACGCGAGGAGTTGTTCGTCCGAACCATCCCATTCGTTAGGCTCATTCATCACGAGAACGACTTCGCCCGTTTTCGTGTCTTCAGCGATCACGTCGATGACACCGGTGCGACCTTTGATCTTTGATGTTTGCGGTTTGATGTCCATTCAGATGACTCGGCGTTGGACGTTCGGCGGTCGCCAATCGATGTTCAAGGGGTAAGAAAACGAATGACCAATGCTCTGACAGCCCAGGAGGTTCGACAGCTCCTAAAACTGGAGCCGCACGCCACGTGCGGATTCGTGCGTGTGACATTTATCAGCAAACAACGAATTGCGCCCGGTGGACTCCCGCCACCGTTCATTGATGGTCGGCCAGCCGGCTCCGCACTCTATTTCATGGTCACACCGGATGCGCCTGTGCGCCTGCATCGGATCCGCAACGATCAGCTTTATCACCGTTATTTAGGGGATCCGATCGAAGTCCTGATGCTGCACGAAAATGGAACAAGCGAGCGTGCCATAGTCGGTCCGGATCTGCGCGCGGGTCAATGCGTGCAGCTTTTGATCCCCGGCAACACCTTCCACACTGCGCGCGTCATCGGAGATCGCCGCTGGTTCCTCGGCGCGAGCACCGAATGGCCAGGCGTAGAACGAG
>JBKPLM010000234.1:0-4412 GCA_046731655.1 Verrucomicrobiota bacterium
CCACATTTTAATCAGCCCCCGACCACCGAGATATACACACTCCGATGATCGTCGGCAGCGTCAGATGTGTATAAGAGACAGATAAGCACTGGGCACTTCCTCTCCCGTAACGACAATTGGCTCCTCGTTTGTTAGCGTTACCGTCTGGCCGAGGGCCGAAGGATTAGCGGCAAAAGCTAGCAACCCGCTTGCGACCAGCAGACCGAGCCACGCTTGCCGACCCCCACAAAAAAGAGACGTTTTTCTCATAGTTTCGCGAATGATTACAAAATCGTAATCCTTGGCAAGACAAATTTTTGATTATTTTCGAGGGAAAGGATGTCCTTGAACTCGGTGCGACCTCAGGGCGGTCCGCTGGCGGCATGTTCGCGGAAGATGCTGTTTGCGCTAAAGAACGGAATCGCTTCCAGACGGGCCCCTTCTGTGGCCGATGCTTGGTCGCGTCGAATCCGTCGACGAAGGTTTTCACCGTTCCATGCGCGCAGTCGGACAATCGGGCATTGCGGATCTTTGAATTCGATTACGGTGCATTCGACGCCTGGGAGCATTCGAAGAAAGTTTTCGATTGTCAGCCAGTGATGATCGCGTCGTTCTGGATGTGAGAGCTGGCGATAAGCTTCGACGACGCTGATGTGGCCGCCGGCTTCGCGTACGACGTGCGCCAGGGCGAGATCGAACTGGCCGACAGAGCCCTCGATGCGTCGAGGTTTATGGTTCGTTCCCAGCCAGCAGGGAATACTTTTGTCCAGCGCCGCGATCAAACGCACATGTGCTTCACTGGATAATGGGAAGGTGCTGAAATAGTCACGCCTTGTCGTCCGCAATGACGAGGCCGCAGCTGAATCGATCCACTTCTCGAGCAATTGAGGAGTCAGTGGACAAATCATTGACAGACAGCGGCACTTCATTACTTCGAGAAGCCGCGGGACTCGCGGACCCCAGATTTTCCTCAAAGTATCCAATGAGTTTGCAAATACCTTGTGTACGCGAGCGCGTGTCAGTCCGTACCGTCGTCCGATTTCTGCATAGCTCAGGCAGAGAAGGTTTGCGCCCGGACTGCGGCTGCTTCCCATTTGTGCTCCGATTCTGGCAAGAACAAATTGTCTGTCACGAAGCGGTAGCTTTACCAGGCCTTGCTCCAGTAGATTCAATAATTCGGCGGCCGCTGTGGTCTCTTCAATTTGCCCGAGATCAAATTCGCCAGAAACTGCGCGCTCAATCAGTTGGTGGATCTCACTAATCGTGCCCCATCCACAGGCGTTGCATTGAAGCATTTCAAAAGCGCTGCGTTCGTTGAGGTCCCCCAAACTCCGAGCACCGATTGCGCGGACTACATTGGCTAAACGCGTCGTTAGTGGCAATTCGTTGAAAGAGAGATGGCAGACCGATTCCGGAACGGCAAAACTGGCCGCATCTTCTTGTATCTTTTCCGTGGCCCTTTCGCTGGTTGTCGCTCTCAAATTATGCGAAGGCGTGTGCGAAGCATGAACGCATTCGCGTCGGTGGCCGTTGCAAGACGCTTTCTCGTTTCGGGATTGTGCCCGGCGCGCAAGCAAATCAAGTTCATACAACGTTTTTGGCCCACAATTCTTTTCCCAGGCAAAATCAATCACCTTCCGTCCATGCAGATCGCCCAGCACTCGGATGCCGGAGCGACCCAGCAGAGCGGTGAGACGCGCTGACGTTTGCCACACATCCAACGGTTGATTGCGAAGACTCGTCGGAATCTCAATCGCCCTGGAAAAAGAATGGAGGGCTAACGCTGGCATGGCGGTTTTTAGATTGACCTTTCCTGTGTGGTATACGGCTTTCATTCGTCGAATAGCACGATCATTACAAAGTTGTAATGATTGGCAAGACAAATTTTTCGGTTGTAGCCGCGGCCGTCGAACGCTACTGCGCTGATTGTGACAAAGTCTCGGAGGGCCGACCTCAATGCCGTCGGCTACAACGTATTTGGGAAAATAAGCGTAACCGTTGTGCCGTGACTAGGTTCGCTCTGGATCTTGGCGGTCCCGCCATGAAGATCGACGATTGACTTTACCAGTGCCAGGCCCAAGCCTACTCCGTCAGATCCGCGCGATGGCTCTGCGCGGAAAAACCGATCGAACACCCGCGGCAAATGGTCGGGAGCTATTCCCGAGCCGTTATCGCTGACTGCGACCTCGAAATCCGCCGCGCGCTCGGCAAGCGTGATTTCAATGGAACCATTCTCGGGAGTGAAACGCAGCGCGTTGTCCACGAGATTGCCGACCGCGCGCTCGAACAGGGCGGGGTCGGCAGAAATCTGTCCCTGGCCTTTGCAACGGATCGCGACATGACGATCTTCCGCGATCGTTTCATAAAACGCCGCAATTTTCTTCACTGCCGCGCGCGCATCGAATCGCTTCCGCGCGACCGGCTCACGTGCCGCATCAGCGCGCGCAACAAAAAGCAAGTTGTCCACGATTCCCGAAAGCCGTTCGCATTCGCCGATGGTGGATTCGATGGTTTCGCGGTACTCGGGAGAGCTGCGGTCGCGCGAGAGAGCCACCTGCGCTTCACCCAGCATGTTCGCGATCGGAGTTCGCAATTCATGCGCCAGGTCAGCGGAGAATTGAGAGAGCCGCGTAAAGGAATCATCGAGGCGCTTAAGCATTTCATCGAAAGCGATGGCCAGCGGCTGAAGCTCGCGCGGCCAGTTGGCGGACGCGACGCGCTCGTTCAGGTGCGTAGGCCCAATTCGCTCCAGTGAACGCTTCATTTCTTCCAATGGACGCAGACCGCGTCGGGTGACCGGAATCGCAATTAGAATAGAGGCGAGAATGCTGCCTGAAAGAACGACCAGAACCAAAATGCCAAATCTTTTCTCGACCTGCTCGTCGCTCGAGCGGTCTTGCGCCACTTGGATCGTAAATTGCTGGTCGCCTCCAAGCGCGCGTCTCGTCGTCAATGCAAATAATTTGTCGGCAACTCGATGTTCCGTCGGCACCGCAGTTTCGCGTGTAGCGGCAGGCGGAAAAAGATTTACCGGCAACAGCGTTTCCATCCCGATTGTCTGCCCAATGGTAGCGCCTGCCGGATCGAGCACACGCACCAGAAACGGAGCGCGCTGCCGACTACCTGTTGCGTTGATCTCCGCCGCGACAGCGGCCAACCCGCCGCGTTGTTCAAAACTTGTTTGCAACGCATCCACTTTATCGACAAGCACCGCATTATCCTCCGCGAATGCGTGCCGGACGACGATCCAGTAAAAAACACCGAGTCCACAAGCGAGCAGGAGGGCCGCCACCAGCGTAAAAAGCAGGATAAGCTGGGAGGCAATGGAGCGCGGTTCAGGGCGCTTTGAGAACATAACCCATGCCGCGGATCGTATGGACCAGTTTCGTCTTAAACGGGTCGTCCACCTTCGCCCGCAAGCGGCGTACGACCACATCGACTACGTTCGTATCGGTTTTGAATCCTATATCCCATACATGTTCTGCAATTTCATCGCGCGATACCACTTCACCCACCGAATGGGCCAGGTGGGTGAGCAGGAGAAACTCTTTCGGCGTAAGATTTAGTGGCACGCCGCCGCGCTCGGCGCGTTGATGGCGCGTATCGATTTCCAAATCATCGATGCGCAGCTTGCCCCGACGCGCAGGAGTGCGACGCAGAAGCGAACGCACGCGGGCGAGCAATTCCGAGAACGCGAATGGTTTCACTACATAATCATCCGCCCCGAGCTCGAGCCCTTTCACGCGATCGCGCACACTATCGCGCGCCGTCAAAAAAATGACCGGCGTCTGCACCTTGGCCTCGCGCAGTTCTTCCACCAGAGTCCAGCCATCTTTTTTCGGAAGCATGATATCGACAATGAGAAGGTCAAACTTGCTCGCGCGCGTCGCCGCCAGCCCCGCCTCGCCGTCCGGGGCAAGTTCGACAGAGAAACCGGCTTCGCGCAGGCCTTTTGCCAGAAAGGCTGCCGTCTTCTTTTCATCCTCGATCACCAGAATTCGCATAAGCCTGATAATGCATTCTTACTCATAGTCCTACCCGTGCTCGGCACGTTCCTTAAAAAAGAGTGAGCGAGAGTAAGGGAATGAGCAAGATAAGAGAGTGGACGACTTATGAGAGGGATCTGTCTCTTCCGGGCGGCAGAGCAATCGCCAGCCCGGCAAGCAGAAATGTCGTGGCCGCAGAGAACAGGCAATAGCGGCAGTACGCATGCAGCAGGAAGGCTTGGATGTAAAGCAACCAGAGCGTACCCAGAAACATCGCGCCGATGGTTAGAATAAGAAATATGCGCGCGCGGATGTAGCCGAACACCGCGAACGTGGCGAAGGTGAACACACTGAAATAAGCAAGCACTCCAAACGAGGCCACCGGAATTCCCGCTATCCTGGCGTACGAACTGCCGAGAACTTTGAAACAATCTGGTGATCCACCAC
>JBKPLM010000235.1:0-4328 GCA_046731655.1 Verrucomicrobiota bacterium
CGTTTTACCCTTCAGCGTGTGATGCATCTGGTCGTCGCGCTTGTTATTGCGGTGATCGCCATCTCCATTATTTTCGTCAATTGGTACGGCGTGATGGCCGCGCTGGGCATAGGCTCAATTATCATCGGCCTCGCTGTCCAAACGCCGATGAAAAGCTTCATCGCTTGGATTTACATTCTCGTTCGCCAGCCTTTCCGAGTCGGTGATCGCATACAAATCGGCGAAGCCACTGGCGACGTAATCGACGTTGGATATCTCGATACCACTCTGTGGGAATTTGGCGGCAAATATCTATCGGGCGATCATCCCAGCGGTCGTTTAATCAAGTTTCCGAATGAGAAAGTGCTTGACGAGATCATTTACAATTATTCGTGGCCGCTTTTCCCGTACGTTTGGAATGAGATTAAGTTTTATGTGGCTTTCAACGCTGACCTCGAGTTTATCTCCAGGACAATGCAGAGGGTTGTAGAGCAGGAATTAGGCGAGGAAATGCTCAAACGTGTGGAGACATTCCGTGACTTGCTTGCTCGGACGCCTGTCGATGAACTGGAAGTGCGCGAGCGGCCCCGGGTTATTTTTCGCGTGAGTGAAAATACCTGGCTGGAGGCCATAGTCCGCTACCTCGTCGCACCGCGTGAAGCAGGGCGGATCAAAACGCGCTTGATCAAAAAACTTCTCGCCGCGCTTAACACGGCACCCGAAAAGGTGATGTTTCCGGCAGGGGCGGCTCGTTAATGTTTCTTGCGTTGCGGTGCTAGCCAATCGGCTCGTCCGGAGCCGGTATCGGTGCGACCAGCGATCGCGCGAATTTGCCTACGCGCACCACCAAGTCCGGCGAACCCGCAAGTTTTTCGATTTGGCTCACAATGGCGCTGCCGATGACGGCAGCATCTGCAAAGCGCCAGACCTGTTGAATCTGTTCTGCCGTTGAGATGCCGAACCCAACTGCGATAGGTAAGCCGCTTGCTGCCCGCACACGTTTTACAAGAGATTCCGCGTCGCGCGGCATTTCATTTCGCGCGCCAGTAACGCCGGCCCTCGAGACAGCGTAAATGAAGCCACTCGCCTGCTCGGCGATGCGCGTCAGTCGTTTGTCCGAAGTTGTCGGCGCGACGAGAAAGATCAGATCTATTCCGTGGTCATGAAATGCTTTAATCCAGGGCCCTGCTTCTTCGGGAATTAGATCGGTGACAAGCACGGCGTCGATACCAGCCCGTTTGGCCTCTTCTGCCAGCCGATCTCTGCCGAATTTCAAGAGGGGATTGAGATAACTGAAGAGCACAATCGGCACGTCGATGTGCTCCTTTACATTCGAAATGCATTTCAGGGCGTCGAGAAGTGTCACACCTTTTCGCAGCGCCCGCTCAGATGCACGTTGAATCACTTCACCGTCGGCAACTGGATCGCTGAATGGGACGCCAAGCTCGATGATGTTCGCGCCTGCTTTCGCAAGTTCGATTAGCAATAGCTCGGTCGTCGCAAGATCGGGGTCGCCTGTCGTGATAAACGGGATGAACGCGCCACGTCTGGAGCGCTTCAGTTCAGCGAACGTGTTGCAGATTCGACTCATCGCGAATGCAAATCCGCAACGAGTTGCACATCTTTGTCGCCGCGCCCAGACAGATTAACGATGAGAACGTCGTTTTGTGGCAGCCCGCGCGCGACACCAATCGCGGGCATGATAGCATGTGACGTCTCTAGTGCGGGAATGATCCCTTCCAATTTGGCGCAGAGCTGAAATCCTTCGAGCGCCTCGGCATCGCTCCCCCGGACGTACTCCGCTCGCCCGCTATCGTGAAGGAATGCATGTTCAGGACCGATCGCCGAGTAATCGAGACCTGCTGAGATAGAATGAGTGGTTGCAATCTGGCCGTTCGAATCCTGAAGCACGTAGGACATCGTTCCCTGCAGGACGCCGACCTGCCCACCGCCGCTGGTTGTTCCATCATGAAATCTTGCAGCGTGTTCGCCTAATGAATCTCCCTCTCCTCCAGCTTCCACGCCGATTAAACGGACCTCTTCGTCTGCAATGAAAGGATGAAACAAACCGATCGCGTTCGAGCCGCCACCCACGCATGCGATTAGCGCGCGCGGCAATTTTCCCGTCGCAGACAAAATCTGTTCGCGCGCTTCCCGGCCAATTACGCTTTGAAACTCTCGTACCATGAGCGGATACGGATGCGGACCGAGTGCGCTTCCGAGCAGATAATACGTATCATGCACATTCGTCACCCAATCGCGCAGCGCCTCGTTGATTGCATCCTTTAAGGTGCGCGTACCGGCGTTCACGGTAACGACTTCGGCGCCCAGTAATCGCATTCGGAAAACATTGAGGGCCTGCCGCCGGACATCTTCGGCACCCATGTAGATGACGCAGCGCAATCGGAACAAAGCGCAAACCGTCGCGGTTGCGACACCGTGCTGACCCGCGCCTGTCTCTGCAATGATGCGATGCTTGCCCATTCGGCGTGCGAGCAGCGCCTGTCCCACAGCATTGTTGATCTTGTGCGCGCCCGTGTGCAAAAGATCTTCACGCTTCAGATAGATTTGTGCTCCTCCGGCATGAGCCGTTAGCCGTTGTGCGTGAAACAACGGCGTTGGCCGACCACAGTAATCGTGCAGCAATTGATTGAGCTCGTCCCAGAAACTTCGGTCTTCTTTCGCGCGGATGAACTCGTTAGTCAGCTCGTCGAGCGGTGCTACTAATGTTTCTGGAACGTAGCGACCACCAAACTTACCCCAATGCCCGTGCTCGTCTGGCTCGCTTCTTGTAATCGGCGATTTTTGCATTGGAACTTACGAGTCGGACGAACTGGCAGCTCGTACAGCGGTAATGAAATATTCGAGAGCCCTGTGATCTTTTATTCCAGGTGAGCTCTCCACCCCGCTACAAACATCAACAGCGTGAGGCGCAACAGTTGTGATGGCCTGGCCCACATTTTGTTCGGTTAAGCCGCCGGAGAGAATGAGAAATCGCGTGAAGGTAGCGACTGTTCGTGCGGCTCGCCAATCACATGTCAGGCCAGTTCCGCCACGGAGCTTGGGATGATGCGCGTCAACGAGCACGTCGCAACTGTTAAACAAACAGACTTGTTCCGGTCGGAACTGAGGATCCGTCGAGAACGCTCGGATTACGCGAAATTCATCCGCTAGTTCACTGCATGTATCGGGTGGCGTGCGCCCATGTAATTGCACGCATCGAACCCCCGCCGCGTCCGCAATATTCCGAATTTCTTCGGCGTTGGCGTCCACGAAAACTCCGACCGCACAAACTCCAGACGGCATCGCGTCGATAATTCGTCGGGCGGCCTTTGGCTCAATGTAGCGCGGACTTTGCGGGTAAAAGTTGAAACCAATCATGCTGGCGCCGAGTTCGGCGCATGCTGCAGTGTCTTTAACGTTCGTGACGCCACAAATCTTGATTTGCACCGGAGTCATCATTGGCGAGCTCCAGTTGAAACTGCTGTAGGTTGCCGATTTTCAGCAGCTGTAAGTAAATCGCGAAGAGCCGCTGTCGGATCGGGCGCGCGCATCAACGCTTCGCCTATGAGGAAACCGCGAAACCCCAGCTCTCGAAGATGGCGCAAAGATCTTGGGTCGTGTAGTCCGCTTTCGCTAACCATCATTCGATGGCGGGGGGCCTCGGCGATCAAACGTTCGCTTGTATCCAATGAAACCCGAAATGTTCTGAGATCGCGGTTATTTACACCGATGAGTTTTGCGCCTGCATTCAGGGCGCGGCGCAATTCCCCGGACGTATGCACTTCAAGAAGGGCATCGAGTCCCAGTTCGTCCTCGGCAAGCGCGCGCAGTTGGCCCAACGAGAAATCGTCCAGTGCTGCGACAATCAGCAGCACGGCGTCGGCTCCCGCGATAGCGGCTTCGAAAATTTGGATTGGGTCGATGATGAAATCTTTGCGCAAAAGCGGCAGCTTCGTACCGGATCGCGCCGCGTGAAGGTCGACGATCGAACCATCAAAATATTCTTCATCGGTTAGGACAGAGATAGCGCAAGCACCGCCGTGTTCATAGCAGCGAACAATCTCACTGACCGTTAAATCATCGCGAATAACCCCAGCGGAAGGCGATCGGCGTTTAAACTCGGCGATGATTTTTGGGCGCTGTGATTCCGACTCCATTGCTCGTAGCAACCGATGCGGTTCAGCGTTCATTCGAATCTCCAATGCGTGCTCGCGAAAATCTCGTGAAGAAGGATCCGCTCGAAGCTGCGCCACGGCCTTTCGTTTTCGATTCAGGATTTCGGAGAAAATGTTTTTGATCATGGGCTTCGATTTGTCTCCCTGACCAGTGCGTTCAGCTTTGATGCC
>JBKPLM010000236.1:0-31821 GCA_046731655.1 Verrucomicrobiota bacterium
ATACTTTTTATTCTGCGGGCACCGACAAGCCGTCGGAGTTTTTCGCGATTGACGAGGACAGAAACCACCAGCCGAACGGAACGCGCATCGCATTCTGGGCCGATACGCGAGACGAAGTCGATCGTATTGCAGAACTGGTGCGGCAAGCAGGCGGAAAAAATCTGGAAGGTCCGGAAATCTGTGTCGATTACAGCCCGGGATATTACGCGTTCTTCTTCGAGGACCCCGACGGGAACAAATTAGAAATCTGCTGCCGGGAAAGTCCGATCGTTGCCGCTTAGGAAGGCAACTCGCCAGCTGATCGCATGCAGGCTGTTTGTTGCTTGAAATGCAAAAGCTCGATCGAGAGGCCGATAAACAGCACCAACACGGCGAAAAATGTGTTCCCATAGAGCTGCGCGCCGCGCGGGAATAGTAAGCCTAGCGCGAGCAACGCCAATCCCAGCAAGCTCCACCACAGAATACCCGAGGCTTTTCCAGCGAGAAATCTTCGGGTGATTACCGCAAATGGGAGCATGAGCCAGGAATAGAAGTAGCCAAACGAAAGCGGCGTGAGCATCAGCATCAGCAGAAGCAGCAGAGCAAACTCAATGGCATCACTTTCTGCGGTTCGCACTTCGCGTTGAGGCATCACGGCGATAAACAAAATGCCCAGAGCAAGGGCGGCGCTGATAATGATCACGTTGACGACGGTGAACTTAAGATCCGCGAAGTTTACATAAACGGGTTGGTGTGCCGCAGAAGCGGCATCGGCATCGACATGGCGAAGCAAGCGATTGCTTACCCCAATAAGAGATTGATTCTTCCACGTGTAACTGCGCATGGGTCGCTGGCCAACGGTGACTTCGCTGTATTTCAGCATTCCGGCGCTCCACTTCTCGAGGTCGTGCCACGCTCTTTCAAAGCCTCGGAACGGCGACGGCAAAATGAGAAGCAGAAATACAAGTGTCGCGAGAAGACTAACCGCTGCTTTCCAGTAGCGCCGGTAAACTAGATAAACGATGGCAACTACCGGAAATGCCTTAATTGCGGCAGCAACTGCAATCAGGCCGCCACCCACAATTTCGCGTTTTGCGCGGAACGAAACGAAAGCGCCAAGCATCAGCGCGAGCAAAAGAAGGTTGGGCTGGCCAAGATGGTAGCTTGACCAGATATAAACGATCACCAGCAGGCTCGGAATGAGGTATAGCCATGGATTTGTTATGCCTCGCTGACATGTAGCAAGAAGGCCACTCAGTTTCGCGCTGCAAAACCATGCGACCGAGTTGATCGCGACTAGAAGAAGAATCAGTCCTGCCTGGCCAAGCAGACTCGCGCCTGCAAGAAAGAGCGCGCAAGGCGGCGGATACATGAAATCGTACTTCCCGGCGCGAAAGACAAAGATTTCATCGCCCGCGAGCACGTGTTGTCCGGTGGCGTACCAGAGTTCGTAATCAAAGATGCTGTGACCGCGTAAGTAGCGCAGGAGCGGAAGCACAGAGAAGACGGTCGCTGTGACGACAAAGAGCAATATGAGGAATCGCGATGCTCGCGATCTGTCTAGTCGCCGGTTAAAGACTCGCACGCGGTTCCTCTAACACATCCAAAAGCGGCAGAACACCGCCGCACTCCAAAACGTGGCCGCCCGTGCAAACGCATATTACCCGCTTACGTTTTGGAGTGCGGAGCTGCTGCGCCGCTTTCCGAGCGACCACGCTCTTCACGTCTTCTGCGCGGTGTGCGCAATCGGTGGGCGCACCTTGTGCCAGTCTGTGCTCTGCTCGTAAGCATGCGCGATTTGCAAAATGTGCGCTTCATCCAGCGGTTTGCCTAGCAACTGCAAGCCAATCGGCAGGCTATGCCCATCTACCTCCGCGAAACCACACGGCACACTAATTCCGCAGATTCCAGCCAGGTTGGCTGCGATCGTGAAAATATCGGCGAGATACATTTGCAGCGGATCTGCGGTGCGTTCGGCTAGCTTGAATGCCGGCACCGGCGAGGTCGGTGAAATCAGCGCATCAACTTTCTCGAAGGCTTTCACGAAATCCTGGCGGATTAATTCGCGCACTTTTTGCGCACGCAAATAATAGGCGTCGTAATAGCCGGAGCTCAGAACATAGGTGCCGAGAATAATGCGGCGCTTTACTTCCGGCCCGAAACCTTGCTCACGAGTACGACCGTAAAGATCGAGCATGTCTCTGGGATCCTCTGCTCGATATCCATAACGCACCCCATCAAAGCGAGCGAGGTTCGCCGACGCTTCCGCCGTAGCCAGAATGTAATAGACCGCGACCGCGTAATCAGTATTTGGCAGTGAGACATCGACAATCTCGACCCCTAACGAATTCATCTGTTCCACCGCGACGTCGATCGCAGCTTTCACTTGTGGATCCATCCCTTCGCTCATGTATTCTTTCGGCACACCCAGCCGGGCTCCGCGCAAATCGTCTCCGAGTTTTGCAGTGTGGTCAGGCACCGGCTCATTAAGAGAGGTGCTGTCTTGCGGATCATGACCCGCGATCGCGTTCATGATCAGGGCAGAGTCACGCACTGTTTTCGTCAACGGCCCGATTTGATCGAGTGACGAAGCGAACGCGACCAGACCGAACCGCGAAACGCGGCCGTAAGTAGGTTTGAAGCCAACAACGCCCGAAAGCGCTGCTGGTTGCCGAATTGAGCCGCCGGTATCGCTGCCCAAAGCACCGAACGCCGCGTCCGCCGCGACTGCTGCCGCCGAACCGCCACTCGAGCCGCCCGGCACGCGCGACAAATCCCATGGATTGCGCGTCAACTTCACCGCAGAATTTTCGGTTGACGAACCCATGGCAAACTCGTCCAGGTTGGTTTTTCCAAATGGTATTGCGCCCGCAGCACGCAGTCTTTGAACGACTGTAGCGTCATAGGTGGCCCGATAACCTTCCAAAATCTTTGAGGCACACGTGCATGGTTGACCCATGACATTGATGATGTCTTTAATCGCAAGTGGCACACCGCCCAGTGGAAGATTCACATTCGCTTTTTCCGCTTCTTTAGCGGCAGCTTCAATGTCGAGCGAGAGATAAGCACCGATTTGTCCATCGACACCCTCAATACGTGCGCCTAGCGCATCGATGGCTTCCCGCGCGGAGACTTCCCTGCGACGCAGCAACGATTGCAGATCGGCGATGCTCAGCGCCGGCAGATCCTTCTCCGTCATTCTACAACTTTAGGGACGATAAAAAGATGGTTCGCTTTTCGGGGCGCGTTGCTCAGCGCCTGCTCCGCCGTGAACCAATCCCATGGCTCGTCTTCGCGGAAAACATTGAATATTGGAAGCGCGTTCGCAGTGGCTTCCACATGACTCACGTCAGCCTGGCGAAGTTTTTCGACGTAATTCAAGATATCACCCAATTGCCTTTGAAAAGCGTGCGCTTCCTCTTCTGTCAGGTTGATCCGCGCCAGTCTGGCGACGTACGTGACATCGAGATCCGAAGCCCCTGCCATGGCGTTGTTCAGGAATGCAGATTACTGATCAGCCAGATGACCGCTGCTGCAAGCGCCACCACGAGAAGGAGAAAAATGATTTGGCCGTCCCGTCGCTCTTTGCGCATTGAACGAGGACGCCGGGCACTTTTGCTTTCGCGCTGGCCCTGCCTCGCGACCGAGACGCGGAAGCGTTTGTCGCTTCGATTATCTTTTGATCCTTGTTCCGTCCGGTTTTTCTCGATCACCGGCACCTTTGCAACAAGCCGCTCGAGTTTTTCGAGCCTCTCATGCAGTTCCGCTTCCTGTCGTGCTATTTCTTCCTGCCTACGACGAAGCGGCGGGCTCGATTTGCGCGAACGACGAAACATCACCATCACTTGCTCGCCATCCAAACGAAAAGAGCAAGCGCAATGGCGCCAAAGAGAATCAGCGGCAATGTGAGTGCGATGCCAATCTGGAACCACTGAAAAAATGAACGTCCGTCGCTGCTCTCGTAACCATCCGTCCCGACGTCGGGCAGTGACGCATCGCCTTCATTTCCACCCGCTGCGTGCAGCCGGCTGCGTTGCTCGTTGTACACCGTGCGCGCCTCATCCACCGTGCTCAAAGCCCGGCTCAGCTCCTTGTGTAAATCGGAGGGATTCCAGCTTTTGGGGTCGATTGCTTCAATTAATTCCAAGTGCTGGCCGAAGCTTTCCCTGGCTGCGCGGATCTGTTCGAGCCGGCTTTGCGCGTTATAACCCTCGCGCTCGAGCACAACGAGCGAGCGAGTCAGTTTATCGGCCATCTCCGCGCGGCCGTGTTCCAGTTCGTCCTGGCGACGACTTAGTTCTTCCAGTTCGCGCTTTTGTTTCTCGATCTGCTCTTGCTGGCGTTTGAGCTGAAGCAGCTGGTCCTGCGCCTTCTGCACTTGTGAATCCAGATGCTCCGGAGAGAGGGCTTCGTCCTCGCTCAATTCGAGCATCTGTTCACTCGATCGAAATTTTTCTGCCATGACAAACGGTGATTCGCCGCGCGCGCCTTAGCGCATATTAAATGGCTCACTTGAGAATTCCAGATATTTCTCGGCATGAAATTTTTCTGATGCGCAACTTTGCCGAAGCACAGGCATCATATCCGTTTAGCGTTCACTGGCGTGGCTTAGCGAGGCCACCTGTCATCCCGAGCCCGCGAAGACGGCGAGGGACCCCCCAATTCGTCGCAGACCACGCAAGCGTTCATCACCTCCTCGCCGCAGCAACCATCATCGTACTGCCTTAATGCAACCGATTTTGTGAGATCCTTCTCTCTCGACTGCGGGATCAGGATGACATTTTCGCGTATTATCGCCCCGGCATCATTTCCAAAAAGATACCTTTGAAATATTCTGTTTCAGGAATTGTGGGCAGGACCGGATGATCGGGCGCCTGCTCGAACCGACGCAGGCGCCGGGCGGAACGCCGGGCATCGACAAGCGCATCGGCGATTGTTTGCGAAAAGGCCGTATCGCTCACGTGATGCGAGCATGAAAAAGTCGCCAGCAGACCTTCCTTCGACAAGAGCTTGAACGCGCGCGTGTGCAATTCCCGGTAACCGCGCAACGCGTCGCGCAATCCGCTCCTCGTTTTCGTAAACGACGGCGGATCGAGAATAATCAGATCATACTGTGCTCCCGCTTTTTCAGCCCCGCGCAGGAACTGAAAGACGTCCTGTTCAACCCATCGCGCGTTTAAGTCATTGTGCGCTGCATTTCGTTTCGCAGCTGCGATGTTCTCGGAACTTTCTTCAACGGCGGTCACCTCCGCTGCGCCTGCGCGCGCACACGCCAACGCAAACGCTCCCTGATTTGTGAAACAGTCCAGCACACACCGGCCATGCGCGTATCCGGCAACGATCGAGTAATTGTATTTTTGATCGAGATAGAAACCGGTCTTTTGCGCGCGCAAAGGATCGATTTCAAACTTCAGGCCTTCCATTTCGATCTCGAATTGCGATGACGCGTCTCCGCGCAAAACACCCGTGCGTAATTCCAATCCTTCCGCCTTGCGGACCGGTGCGTCATTTCGCTCGATGATTGTGGCGTCTCCAAAGAGATCGATAATCGCATTGGCGATTAAATCTCTTCGCATGTCCATCGCCAGCGTGAGCGTCTGCATCACGAAATGCTCGCCATACCTGTCGATGATCAACCCCGGCAATCCGTCGCTTTCGCTCCAGACAACGCGGCAAAGTCTTGAGTCGATCCCTCGCCGTGCACGGTATTCAGCCGCTTGTGCGACTCGGCGTTTGAAGAAATCCTGATCCAGATCCTGTCTCCGGCGCGAGAAACGGCGCGCCACAATTTGTGATTTGGAATTGTAAATGGCACTGCCAATCAGGCGGTCTTTCCCGTCCTTGAGTGAAATGACATCGCCGTCTGCCGGTTTCCCAAACACTTTCAGGACCTCACTGGAGAAAACCCAGTCGTGTCCGTGCAAAATGCGCGCCCGCGGTTTGACAACGATTCCGGCCATGGTTTCAAATGGAGTGTGAAACGTGAGAAGTAATGAGTGAGAGTAAGTACGCTAGCCACTTCTCACCTCTTACGTCTCACTAATCACTACGCATATGCAAACCGCCACACAATCCTCGGTTGATCTTCCCGGAATCAAAAAATTGCGCAGCGGCAAGGTGCGCGAGGTTTTTGATCTCGGCGAGACGCTGCTCTTCGTCGCAACGGACCGCATCTCGGCTTTCGACGTGATCCTGCCCGATCCAATTCCGCACAAGGGCGCGGTGCTCAATCAAATCTCGGCGTTTTGGTTCAACCATTTCGGCAACATTCAGAACCACCTTGTTACGGCGGATTTCGAAAAGTTCCCAAGAGAATTGCATCCGTTCCGGGACCAACTTGCCGGACGCTCGATGATCGTAAGAAAAACGACGCCGCTGCCGGTGGAATGCGTAGTGCGCGGTTATCTGGCTGGTTCTGGTTGGAAAGAGTATCAGGAATCGCAAAACGTCTGTGGAATCGAGCTTCCGGCCGGACTAAAACAAGCCTCGCATTTACCGAAGCCAATCTTCACCCCGGCGACGAAGGCCGAGCAAGGCCATGACGAGAACATCGACATGAAACAATGTGCGCAGATTCTCGGCGGCGAAATCGCCAATCGTGTAAAAATGTTGAGTCTCGAAATCTATTCGCGCGGCCGCGAGCACGCCGCACAGAAGGGAATTATCGTCGCGGACACGAAATTCGAGTTTGGCACGATCGATGGAGAATTACTTTTGATCGACGAATGCCTCACCCCGGACTCTTCGCGGTTCTGGCCGAAAGATGAATACGTCGTCGGACAGAGCCCGCCCAGCTTCGACAAACAATTCGTGCGCGATTATCTGGAGACGCTCGATTGGGACAAAACTCCGCCTGCGCCACGTTTGCCGAAGGATGTGATCGAGAAGACGTCGGCGAAATACCTCGAGGCTTTCCGTCGGCTGACGGGGAACGAGATCGCAAGCGCCTAATAGTTCGCGCACGAGTTAGGAGCTTGTAGAGCTCTCATGCGCAATATGAGTTACCATTGTGATCGCCTGATCGATAACAAGGGTCCAACACGAGCATGATCGTGAGCTGATTTAAAGACACCTATGACGCCCGTTTCCGGAAGATCGGCCGAATCTAATGCCGGCGATGTACTGCTATTGCCGATAGCCGGGTTAGCATTTTGGACTCTCGCCTATCAGCTTGTTCTTATCGTCCGATGGCCGGCGAAAACGATCATATGGTGCTTCTTAACTATCGCCATTATTGGATTCTTTTTGCTTGGACGCCTGTGGAAAAAAAACAACGCCACCCCTGGCAAAGGCTATGGCTTTCATTCATCCCAGCTCTTACTGCTGGTTCTGGGTATAGCCTACGCAACTACGGTTTTGTTCGTGCGGCGTCCGAACCAAGACGACGTTGTCTATTTTCATCGAGTTCTTACTCAGCTTTCAGCACTCAACCAGCCGATTTGCCTACGTCAAACGAGCGTGGATATGGATGCCGCCGTATTTTCACCAGTCCATTTGGCAACTAGCTATGAGATGTTTCCGGCCTTCGTTGCACACTATCTTGGAATTGGTCCTCTGTATTGTTACCAGGTAGTCGGCCACGCAATTGCCGCATTTTCGCTTCCGTTTGTTCTGTATTGGTGCGCTCGCAGGTTTGGGCTGCATCGCTGGGCCGCGGCGATCGGGGCCTTGCTTGGGATAGCTTTTCTGCTTGTGGCTGACCAGTCGCCGCTGGGAGCCTTGCTCGGAGCAGTATTTCAGTTTCTTGGTGGCAACCGGCTAGAGTCCATAAACACTGCAGGATGGCTCGGGTTTGCGAGCGTTGCCGGCTACCTGTGGCAAGGTAAGCCGATCCTTTGGCTTTTGCTTTTGCCGATTTGCCTGTCGCTTAGCTACCGATTTCTGTGCCGGGCAAATATCAGCGACTTGGTATGGCTCCTTCTTTTGGCGATCGCTGGTGTAGGGTTAAGTAACTCTGCTCTCTACTTAATCCCAGCTGTCATTGGATGTTCATGGGTAGCTTTTTTCGCGTCTGAGCTATTTCAGCGCGAAAAACAAGTAGTTTTCAGGACACAAAGTCGTCGTGGCCTGCTTCTGATAATTCCGGTCATCTACCCAATTGGAATATTGGCCTTGCTGTCGTTTAACATCATCGCAAAGCCAACCGACGTCAGCGGGTTCGGGCCAAGATACATGCCATGGCGCGAAGCCATAGGTTGGGTTATTGGAGGAACTGCTGAGCACTGGCGAGACGCCATACTCATGATTGCGGTGCCATTATTAATTGTCAGAGGGAGGAGTGGGCTTTTTATCTTCTTTTATCTCTTTGCTGTGTGGTTGTTGTGTTTGAATCCACTATTGGCGTCCTGGTGGATGAAAAATATTCTCTCTTACTGTTATTTCCGACTTGTCTATCTACTGCAACTACCACTGCTGTGCGCTCTCATCGCGGCGGCAGGGTCTCGACTATCGTGGCGGCGTGACCTTGTCAAAGAGCGGTTACTGACTGCGCTGGTGATTTCAGCGCTCATTGTGAGTTTCTGTTACACGTACCGTGGAGTGTCGATTCTGCCAAGATATGCTAAGCTCGGCATCGGCTGGAAATCCCCAAGGGAATGCCAGCTGCTTCCCGCGAACGTTGCGTTTGCAGACGCTGCCGACGGATACATCGCACACGCGAAGCTACTCGCCCCAACGTGGACGGCTAGTTGCGAGTTACCGCTTCTCTTCCCCGAGATGAAGGTCGTCGCTCCCCGATCTGTGACTCACTATTTCACCAATGCCGGCAATCGGGACGAGGGTATTCTTCGTGCGCAGGCAGAAGCCTTTATCGGGAGCAACAAGTCTGGCAATCCTCAACGGCTTAAAGTCCTAGAACTGAAATTTCGCAAGGTGATCGAAACCGGTCGCGCAAACGCCATTGCCGTTCCCGAAGCTGAAAGCCAGAGAGTGTTGGAGACGCTCAAACTGATAAACCCCAACTGGCATCGCGTGCTGCAAGCTGGCGGGCTGGTCCTGATGTTGCCATAAGGCTCAGAATTCCAGGAGTAATTTTGCAGCGGGATTTGTCGGCGATGAGGCGGTTGACCCCGCACAAGGCATGAAGACATCGAGAAACCGTGGGTTCGACGCCCCATATCGGAACTTGTCGTGGGTCGTCCAGTTCGCGCCTAGCTAGATTGACGAGCGGTGTTTTTTCACAGGCAATTGTTTTTGCAAATACTCACTAGGCAGACCCATTTTCTGACTCGGACTTTATGCAATGGCGTTCGGGGGGCGCCCGGCTTGCGGTTAGTCCTCGCCGCGCCGGTAGCGGCGGGTTACACATTACGCAGTGCGTGTGCTATGCTTCTCCGGCGGCTTTCTGACAGCCAGAGCAGCCCTACTTCCGCTGGCGAACAGTTTTTACGTGGTTCATCCAGGCGATTCCAATGTCTGCCCAGCCGAGTTTCGCGATCGCCAGCTATTCGGCTCAATGGATGCAAAGTTTACGATATGCAGTGTTGCTTCGAGTTGCGCGGATGATCTAATTCGCTCGTAATTCACTTACCTTCACGGAACCTTCCAGGTAATGCCATCCACCCGACCCGACATTTTATTCATCATGACCGATCAGCAGCGGTTCGATACCATCGCTGCGCTCGGCAATTCGCATATTTACACCCCTAATCTCGATCGTCTGGTGCGACGGGGAGTCACCTTCTCCAATGCATACGCTAGCTGTCCGGTTTGCATAGCGGCTCGCTACACCATCCGGACAGGATGTGAACCGGCGACGACGCGGGTTTTCAGTAACGCAAAGTCGAATCCTGCGGCCGGCCAGCCGTTGGAAATGGAAGCGCGTTGCGGGCCGTACCTTGGGCGCACGATGTCGCGCCTGGGGTACCGGACTTTTGGAATCGGAAAGTTTCACACCCGCCCATGGAATGAGGACCTCGGCTATGAAACGCTGTGGCGGAGCGAAGAGACTTACCATCCGGACAAGCGCCTGGGCGACGATTACGCTTCGTGGCTGGCTCGCGAGCATCCGGCATTCGATTTCCTCGAGCTGCCGCTGGGGGAACGCACCGAGATGTATTACCTTCCACAGCGCAGTCCGCTTCCCGCAGAGTTAGGCGTCGAATGGTGGGCTGCTGGCTGCGCCGTACAGGAGATTATAAAGTCAGATAAGTCGCGGCCTTTTTTTGGATTTGTGTCGTTTGTCGGTCCGCATCCACCGCTTGCTCCTCCAATTCCATTCAATCGGATGTACGATCCCGATCGAATGCCGGACCTCGTTCTCGGCAGTGTGGAGGAAGATCACTTGGATGAAGAGATCCCCTTTATGCGATATGCCGTTTGGGCAGATGCAATCAACCCTGCATTGGCGCGAATTGTGAAGGCCCGATACTACGGCGAGATCAGTTATCTGGACCACTGTCTTGGCCGAATCCTCGACGCTATCGAGGCCCGTCCGGAATCGGAGAATGTTCTTATCTGCTTTTTTTCAGACCATGGCGATCTTTTGGGCGATCATCACGGCTGGCAAAAACAAAACTTTTTTGAGGCCGCCTGCCGTGTGCCTTTACTGCTCAGCTGGCCGGCAGTCGTCCCCGCGGGATCTGTCCGGAACGAATTGATCAGCCTTGCGGACTTGTTTGGAATTGCGACTGAGGCGGCTGGCGAATGCGACGTGCGTGAGGGGACGAATGTTCTGAAAATGCTGCGAGGCGGATGCGCGCCGCGCCAGCATTTCATCGGTATGGTTGAACTTCCAGGGTCACAGGATTTCAAACTCATGGTCGTGACTAACGAGTGGAAGTATATTTTCTTGGCGAACGGCGGCCGCGAACAACTCTTTAACCTCAGGCAGGATCCCAACGAGCTGTCGAACCGCGTCGCATCGGCTGCGAAGATCAGGAACGAACTGCACGCTTTGGCCGTGCAAGCATGCCAGGCTCCGGGCGCGATGGATGCCCTCGATGGCGAAAAGTTACGCGCGTTTCCGTTCCGAGAGCGTCCACGGATACGCATCTATCAATTCGACCGCTCGCGCGGCGTCGTTGGATTTCCCGATCAGCCACAGGACGCATTGAAAGGTTTCCACCCCGCGACGTTGAAGCGAGTGAACTAGTGCGCCTAACAGTCCTTTACTTCATGAGCGCGTTGATTCGCTTCTCCCTTCCCGAAGGGTGAGAGTTTGCGGCTTTGACTACTGTACGCTTTCGTAACCCCTCACCTCAATCCTCTTCTCTTGCAGCAAGGGGAGAGGCGGGCAGCAACGCGAAGATTTTAACGGAGTTTTTCTACATAACGTGACTTGTCACACTATGCGCTAGGATGGAAACGCCTTTGGACGAACAGGAAAGTCTGGGCGCCGGTCTCAAGCCCGGGGACGCGCATTACCGCGCGTATGTCGGTCCGCCGGAGGATTACGATTTGATCGCAGCCATGACGTTCAATCTCCTGACGACACTTGGCTTGCGACAGCATCATTCATTGCTCGACGTCGGATGCGGTTCACTTCGGATCGGCCGCTTGCTAATTCCTTACCTGAATCAAGGAAAATACTTTGGCGTTGAACCGAATGAGTGGCTGGTAAAGGAGGGAATCAAGCGGGAGCTTGGTGAAGCGTTGTTGCAAATCAAACGCCCCACGTTCTTCTTTTCCGATTCGCCCGAAGCAGTTGCCCAGGCGAAAGTCTCATTCGATTTCGCGCTCGCTCAATCAATCTTCAGTCATTGCGGGCTGGATTTGATCAGGAATTGGTTGTCCGCCGTTTCACGTTCACTTGCTCAGGATGGAGTCTTGCTTGCCACATTTTTGCCCGGCGAAGAGGACTCGTCGCGCATGGGCTGGGTCTATCCCGAATGTGTAAATTACCGGCCAGCAACACTAGGACGCGCAGCGGCAGAAGCTGGTTTGCGATTCGAAATCCTGGATTGGAAACATCCCCGGCAAACGTGGGCGCTTTTTGCTGCGCCAAAGTTTGATTCGGGATGGTTTAAGAACAGGCCCCTTACCTGGAACGCAACACTGGAAAATGCGCTCAGGAAGAAGAAAGGAGGAAATCTTGCTACGGCAGCAACGTCCGTTTCCGCCGATGTTTCAACACAGATACGGTCACGCCTATGATCACGAAAGACTGCGATCGCGAGCCGTCGCCAAGTTTGGAAGTTTGCCCAGTCTGCGGCCACGACCAGTTCATAAACCAACCGATCCTGTGGCCGGAACTGATTGAACAATGGGAGTTGTCACCCAATGAAGTTACTTATATCGATTTGCAGCAGGGATTTTGTTGCGCGAATTGCAAAAATAATCTGAGAACGATGACGCTTGCCGCGGCGATGACCAGAGCGTTCGGGTTCGTCGGCAGTCTTAAGGATTTCTGTCGCGACGATCCCGGCATTCGGCAGCTCACTGTGATTGAAATCAATCCTGCCAAGAATTTGTCGCCTTTCCTTCAGGCTCTTCCCAAACATGCGCTCCATTCGTTCCCCCAGATCGACATGCAGCAAATGAGCTTTGCGGATTCATCCATCGACATCATCATTCATTCCGACACGCTGGAACACATTCCCGACTCGAAAAGAGCCCTGGTGGAATGCCGGCGCGTCCTGAAACCGGGCGGCCATTTATTTTACACTGTGCCGATTGTTGTTGGCCGTTTAACGCGGACACGGCGCGATTTGCCTCCCAGTTATCACGGAAGAGCGGGAGTGAACCGCGCTGATTGCATGGTGCAAACGGAATACGGCGCCGATTTCTGGTGCGAGATTTTCGAGGCCGGATTTCGGGAAGTGAGTCTGACAAGTCTAATCTTCCCTGCATCCGTGGCAATTCACGCAATCAAAACGTAGAAGGCAACCAGGACAAGCCGCGCCATCGCCACCACTCTGGTTAATCATCTGTGAGCACCAACGAGATTTTTGCCGTTCCACTGAAGGTGGAAGACCTAGCCGATTGCTATTTTTATCATACGATGGAACTCCCTGGGTACGGAGTAGTCAACGGGGATTGGGACCTCCGTCGCGGATTAGATGATTACCTGGGAAAAGTCGCGTTCTCCGGTAAACGCGTCCTGGAAATTGGTCCCGCCAGCGGTTTTTTCACCTTCGAGATGGAAAAGCGCGGCGCCGAGGTGGTCTCTGTTGAAGTGACAACAGAGCACGGCTGGGACTTTGTTCCCTATCCGGTTTCCAGGTTGGAAGAGGTGTTGGGCCCCCGCCGAACCGTGATGCAACAATTGAAGAATTCGTATTGGCTCAGTCATGCCGCCCACCACTCCAAAGCCAGGGTGCACTACGGAGATGTTTACAATTTGCCTGACGCCCTCGGAGAATTCGATGTCGCAGTGATGGGCTCAGTGCTGCTGCATTGCCGTGATCCGCTCCGGATCGTTGAGCAATGCGGGAAGAGGGCCAGCTCGCTGATCATTATTGATATGTTCCATCCGGACTTGGAAGGAGCGCCGGTTTGCCGTCTGGCGCCCACTCCGCAGAATTTCCTCTGGCATACCTGGTGGCATTTCTCCACCCAGTTTTTCGCTCAATTCCTGGCGGTGATGGGATTCACTACGACCGCGACTTCAACCCATCAGCAATATCACCGCGGAAAGGCGCACACTCTCTTCACAATCGTCGGCCAAAGAGAGTAAGGCCGCATCACGCTGGCGCGAAAGTTTACGAAATCAGGTCGCTAACGAGGGATTTTTCCTCTGTTAATTCCGCCACCGATGCATCGATTTTCGCGCGGCTGAAATGATTTATCGGAAGTCCCTGCACGATTTCCCATTTCCCGCCGCGCACACGAACTGGAAATGACGAGATCAATCCTTTCTCGACTTCGTAACTTCCATCGGAACAAACGGCCACGCTGTGCCAGTCGTTAGCCGGCGTGTCGTTAATTAGCGAAAAGATAGTATCAACGACCGCGTTCGCCGCGGAACCGGCGGACGAGAGGCCTCGCGCTTTGATTACTGCGGCGCCGCGCTGCTGCACAGAGGCAATGAATTCTTCCTTCAACCATTTTTCGTCCCCGATTACGTCGTTCGCCGGCCGATTGTCTATTCTGGCATTATAGAAATCAGGATACTGCGTCGAGGAGTGGTTTCCCCATATCGTCATGTTTGTGACTGAGCCAATGCCTGCCCCGGCTTTGTGTGCGAGCTGCGCGCGAGCACGGTTTTCATCCAACCGCGTCATGGCAAACCAGCGGTCGTTTGGAATTTCTTTGGCATTATTCATCGCAATCAGACAATTCGTATTACAGGGATTTCCGACGACGAGCACCCGCACGTCGGCAGCAGCGTTTTTTTCGATCGCCTGACCTTGTCCGATGAAAATCTTGCCGTTGATTCCAAGCAAATCCTTCCGCTCCATACCGGCCTTGCGCGGCACACTTCCAACCAGCAACGCCCAACTAATGTCGCGGAAGCCTTCATCGAGGTCCGAAGTGGGCACAACTGATTCGAGCAATGGAAATGCGCAATCGTGCAATTCCATCACCACGCCATCAAGCGCGCCAAGTGCACCCGGAATTTCGATCAAATGAAGGATTAACGGTTGGTCCGGCCCGAACATCTGTCCGGACGCAATGCGGAACAGAAGCGCATAACCAATCTGTCCGGCGGCGCCGGTCACAGCGACCTTAATCGGAGTCTTCATAATGCAATTAGCCATAAACGCCTTGGTGAGCAAAGCCAAAGGCGTGATAGATTAACGAAGGTCCACGTTCCATGTATCCGACCAAGCTGAACAAGATCGTTAATCTCTTCGAATCGCTCCCCGAGGATGAGCGGCGTGAGACGCTTGTTTCCTATGCGGACAATGCGAAGAAACAGGAGCCGCGGTTGGGCGAGAATTTCGATCTTGTCGATGTGCGCAAAGACGAGGAATGCACAGACGCGGTCGGCGTTTATCTGCACGTGGATGAAAACGGTCGAGCACACATTCGAATGACCCTCGGTCCGGAAGTGCAAACACTTACCCGCTCCATGACGGCGATTCTTTGCAAAGGACTCGAAGGCTCGACACCGCAGGAAATTCTCGATCTTCCGAGCGATTTCGTGACGCGCATCGTCGGAACGGAGCTGGTCCGTATCCGCAGTCAGACTGTCTATTACGTGCTCACCCGCATCAAAAGCATCTGCAAGGTCTGGCTCGACCGGCAGCGTATGGCGCAGGTGGCGTAGGAAGACGGGCGTCTTCGCCTATCATGGCAGACGGGCCTCCGGCCTGTCGGTCTTCCGATTCAACAGCCGAAGACGGCTGTTTGCCACGACGGCCGCGGACGGCCATCTTCCTTTCGCGCGTGAAGTCTGGACAATTTCATCTAAAGTCCAGCGCGCAAATGCCGCGAAATAACGAGCTCAACAAAATTCTACTTATCGGCTCCGGTCCAATCGTGATCGGACAGGGGTGCGAATTTGATTATTCAGGCGTGCAAGCCTGCAAGGCGTTGCGCGAGGAAGGCTACGTGGTTGTGCTGGTGAATTCCAACCCGGCCACCATTATGACTGATCCGGAATTCGCGGATCGCACTTATATCGAGCCGATCACTCCGGAAGTGATCGAAGCGATCATGGAACGCGAAAAACCGGAGGCTATTTTGCCAACTCTGGGAGGACAAACTGCGCTTAATGCTGCGATGGAATTGAACCGCAACGGTGCGTTGGCGCGACATGGGGTGAAGTTGATTGGCGCAAGCGCCCAAGCGATTGCAAAAGGCGAAGATCGGCAATTGTTCAAGGAAGCGATGTTGCGCATCGGGCTGGACGTACCGCGTTCCGGAGTCGCGCGTTCGCTCGCGGATATCGATCGGATCATCGGCGAGATCGGAACATTCCCGCTCATCATTCGCCCAGCGTTCACTCTGGGCGGGACCGGCGGCGGCATCGCTTATAATCGCGAAGAGCTCGATGCGATCGTTGCACGCGGACTCGATCTCTCGCCGGTCCACGAAGTTTTGATCGAGGAATCGTTGGTCGGCTGGAAGGAATTCGAGATGGAAGTGATGCGCGATCGGATGGACAACTGCGTGGTTGTTTGTTCCATCGAGAATTTCGATCCGATGGGCGTACATACCGGCGACTCCATCACTGTCGCCCCGGCGCAGACGCTTACCGACAAGGAATACCAGATGATGCGCGACGACGCGTTCGCCGTTATTCGCGAGATCGGGGTGGAGACCGGCGGATCGAACATTCAGTTCGCGGTGAATCCCGATAACGGCCGAATGGTCGTGATCGAGATGAATCCGCGCGTGTCGCGATCCAGCGCGCTGGCATCGAAGGCAACAGGTTTTCCGATTGCGAAAATTGCAGCCAAACTTGCGGTCGGCTACACGCTGGATGAAATCAAGAACGATATCACGCGGGAAACGCCCGCGTGCTTCGAACCGACCATCGATTACTGCGTGGTTAAGGTACCGCGGTTTACGTTCGAAAAATTTCCGCAGGCCGAGGCGACCCTCACGACCCGAATGAAAAGCGTTGGCGAAGCGATGGCTATCGGGCGGACGTTTAAGGAAGCATTACAAAAAGCCCTGCGCAGCCTTGAAATCAAACGTTTCGGTCTGTGTGGCGACGGCGCACATAAAGACGTCGATCCGGAGACGCTGCGTTTGAGGCTCGCGATCCCGAACGCAGAACGGATTTTTTACATCGCACAAGCATTTCGGGATGGAATGTCGATCGACGAAGTCTTTGACCTAACGAAGATCGACAGGTGGTTTTTGCGGAATGTGGCGGACATCGTGGCCGGAACGCGATGTTTAAAGACGAAAGATTTGCTTCGCGCGAAGAAGCTCGGTTTTTCGGATCGACAACTGGCAGTCGCGAATGGGGTGACCGGGGCTGAAATCCGCGCGAAACGGAAGTCGCTGGGGATCTTGCCGACCTATCGCCTTGTCGATACTTGTGCAGCCGAGTTTGAAGCTTACACGCCGTATTACTACTCGACGTATGGCGACGAGAACGAGCGGCGCGATGGCGCCAAGCGCAAAGTCATCATCCTCGGCGGCGGACCGAACCGGATCGGTCAGGGAATCGAATTCGACTATTGCTGCGTGCACGCGGCGTTCGCTCTGCGCGAACTCGGATTTGAAACGATCATGGTCAACTCGAATCCGGAGACGGTTTCCACCGATTACGACACGAGCGACAAACTTTACTTCGAGCCGCTCACCCTCGAAGACGTGCTCAATATTTGCGATCAGGAAAAACCAGAGGGCGTGTTCGTTCAGTTTGGTGGTCAGACACCACTGAACCTGGCGAGCGGATTGAAGGCTGCAGGCGTGCGAATTCTGGGCACACAGCCCGAAAGCATCGAGACTGCGGAAGATCGACAATTGTTCGCGGCCATGCTGGATAAACTAGGTCTGCGCCAAACTCCAAATGGATCGGCGATTAGCACTGAAGAGGCCATCGCAATTGCAAAGAAAGTTGGTTATCCCGTTTTGGTGCGCCCTTCGTTCGTGCTTGGCGGGCGCGCCATGGAGCTTGTCTATAATGAGGGGGACCTTCGGCGTTATATGACAAGTGCCATTGAAGTGACGCCTGATCGTCCGGTGCTGATCGATCGTTTTCTGGAAGATGCGATTGAAGTCGATGTCGATTGCATTTCGGACGGCGAAACGACCGTCATCGGTGCAATTATGGAGCACATCGAAGAGGCAGGCATTCACAGCGGCGACAGCGCATGCGTCATTCCGACATTCTCGTTGTCGCAGAAAGTTCTTGATGAAATTTCCGCAGCAACAAAGGCGATGGCGCGGGAGTTAAACGTCCGCGGGCTAATGAATGTGCAATTCGCCGTGAAAGGCGATGACGTTTATGTTCTGGAAGTGAATCCGCGCGCGTCGCGCACGGTTCCATTCGTCAGCAAGGCAATCGGTGTGCCGCTTGCGAAGCTCGCTGCCAAAGTAATAACCGGAAAATCAATACGCGAGCTCGGTTTCACAACGGAAATCGTGCCGAAACATTTCTCCGTGAAAGAAGCGGTGTTCCCGTTTCTGCGCTACGAAGGGCTGGACATTTCGCTGGGTCCGGAGATGAAATCGACCGGTGAAGTGATGGGCATGGATATCGACCTCGGCCTAGCTTATGCGAAATCGCAGATGGCTGCGCCACCGCCACTGCCGAAAAAAGGAAAAGTTTTCATCAGCGTCAAAGACACTGACAAGGAAGCGGTAATTCCGGTCGCGCGGGAGTTTGTGAAACTTGGTTTCGAAATTATTTCCACGAGCGGAACCGCAGATGCGCTGGCGAAAGCGAAAATCAAAGTGACCAAGGTCTTTAAAATTCACGAAGGACGCCCAAACGTCCTCGACCGCATCAAAAATGGCGACATCAACTTCATCATTAACACGCCAAGTGGAAAAATCCCGCGCGAACACGAAGTGGTCATTCGCAATGCGGCGCTAGCGGCGAAAATTCCGATCATGACGACGGTGCGTGCTGCGCTGGCCAGCGCGAACGGAATCCGGTCGCTGCAAAAACGCAAAGTCCAGGTGCGCAGTCTGCAGGAATACAATTCAGATGTTATCCTGAGCGAAACGAGGGACCTCGCAAAGGCTCGTTGATCATTCTCCGTAGATTGGGTGATCCATAATCTGATGCGAGATCCTTCTTCCGGCGCTGCGGGATCAGGATGACCGCACGTTTTATGTCATGTTGAACGTTCATTGCTGAGCGTTACCATTGCTACACATGAAACTTTTATTTTGCTGCTTGGTCGCGTCTACGCTTGTTGCAGCGGTAGTCGCCGAAGAAAAGAAAGAAGCTTCTCCTATGATTACCACAAACGAAGTTGCCGTTATCAAAACTAATGAAGGCGAAATGGTCGTCCAGTTTTGGACTGATGCCGCACCGAACACGATTGAGAATTTCAAGAAGCTAGCGCGCCAGGGGTTCTACGACGGCACAATCTTCCACCGGATCGTCAAAGGGTTCATGATTCAGGGCGGCGACCCAAACTCGAAAGACCCGGCGAAAGAGAGCACTTACGGAGCAGGCGACCCTGGTTACACAATAAAAGCCGAGTTTAACAATCATTCTCATGATCGCGGCGTCATCTCGATGGCGCGCGGGCCTGATCCAGATTCGGCTGGTTCGCAATTCTTCATCTGTCTTGCGCCCGTTCGGCGGCTTGATGGGCAATACACTACGTTCGGCAAATTGATCAAAGGCGCTGATGTACTCGAGAAAATCGGCGGCACGCCGGTCGAGCGAAATGCACAGGGCGAAATGAGCAAGCCGACGAAACGCATCGTGATCGAAAGCGTGAAGATCGTGCCGGCGGAATCGGTGAAATGAATTGGCCTGTGGCGAACAAACGGCAGACAGGCGTCCTCGCCTGTCATGGCAAACGAGCGTCTCGCTTGTTTGCGCAATACTCGACAGGCGCGGACGCCTGTCTGCCATGACAGCCGGGACGGACTGTCTTCCATATGCCGAACGGTTCGAAAACAAACATCGCTCTTATCCAGATGCGTTCTGGCTCGGAGCCTGAGAAGAATTTCGCCCGCGCGATTGAATTCATTCGCGATGCGGCGGCAAAAGGCGCGCAGATTGTTTGTTTGCCGGAGCTTTTTCGGTCGCAATATTTTTGCCAGACAGAAGATCACAAGAATTTCGATCTCGCCGAGGAAATTCCGGGCAAATCAACCTCTGCATTGGGAGAAGTGGCCAAAGAAACCGGGGCGGTGATTATCGCGTCGCTTTTCGAGAAACGCAGCGCTGGCGTTTATCACAACACCGCGGCGATCATTGACGCCAATGGAAAATTGCTCGGCAAGTATCGCAAGATGCATATCCCGGACGACCCGCTGTATCATGAGAAATTTTATTTCGCGCCAGGCGATCTCGGATTTCAGGCGTGGCCAACAATGCGCGGCAAGATCGGCGTGTGCGTTTGCTGGGACCAATGGTATCCGGAAGCGGCACGGCTGACGGCGTTGCACGGCGCAGAGATTATTTTTTATCCCACAGCAATCGGCTGGCATCCTTCGGAAAAGAAAGAGTTCGGTGCAGCACAACATGCCGCTTGGGAAACGATCCAGCGCAGTCACGCAATAGCGAATGGCTTCTACGTGGCTGTCCCAAACCGCGTCGGCCATGAAGCGCCTGCAGGCGGGGATGGTATTGAATTTTGGGGGCAAAGCTTTGTTTGCGGACCAGACGGCGAAATCATCGCGAAAGGTTCCGTCGACGAAGAAGAGATTGTGATGGCTGATGTCGATTGGGCCCGAGTAAACGTCCAACGGACGCATTGGCCATTTTTGCGGGATCGGCGCGTCGATGCTTACGGCGGGCTTGACCAGCGGATGATAGATTGATTTCCGAGCGTTGGTGCGCGCCAGCTAAGGTCCAAAAGCCTGAAACGCCTGTCTCGGATTTGAGCGTTGTGTTAATACGGTGGCGATGACTGCGAGAGTTCCTCCGCGCATACGCCGGCCATGGTATCGGCCGTCGTTGACGATGCAGATCATGATCGGGTTGGTTGTCGGCGGTGTGATCGGCTGGCTGCGACCCGATTGGGGGAACGCGGTTTATTTTTTGCGCGACATCTTCATTAACCTGATCAAATCCATCATCGCACCACTGGTGTTCTCGACCATCGTGGTTGGAATCGCAGGCGCAGGTGCATTGCGAAAAGTGGGACGGATGGGCGCGAAAGCGCTCCTCTATTTCGAGATCGTCACTACAGCAGCGTTGTTCATTGGCCTCGCTGTAGTCAATTTCACGAAACCTGGCATAGGCGTAACTCTCGCCGTCACCAACACCGATGTCATTAAGACAATCGAGCAAAGTCATCCCAAGACTCTGGTCGAAACGATCGTCCATGCATTTCCCTCGAGCGTGATCGAAGCAATGGTGCGCGGTGACGTTTTGCAGATCGTCGCGTTCAGCGTGCTCTTCGCACTCGCCGTCTCAGCGGTCGGAGAAAAAGGAAAACCAATAGTCCGCGCGATGGAGAGTCTCTCTCAGGTCATGTTCAAGTTTACGAATTACGTAATGATGTTTGCGCCGATCGGGGTGGGTGCGGCGATGGCGCACACGATCGGCACCCAAGGGCTCGGCGTGCTGGTGAATCTCGGCAAGTTGATCGGCTCTCTTTATCTGGCTCTCGTGATCTTCATTGCCCTAGTTTTCGGGCTCGTCATTTTCATTGCGCGGATACCGCTGCGGCAATTTGTGCGAGCCGTTCGCGAACCGGCTGCCCTGGCATTCGCGACAACCAGCAGCGAGTCGGCATTGCCAAAAGCGATGCAAGCAATGGAGCGCTTCGGCGTCCCGCGACATATCGTTGGGTTTGTGATGCCGACGGGATATTCGTTTAACCTCGACGGCTCGACCCTTTATCTTGCGCTTGCTTCAGTGTTCGTGGCGCAAGCCGCCGAGACAACGATGGGTTGGCACATGGGTTTTGGTCAACAGATAGTGATGATGCTCACGCTCATGCTCACTTCCAAAGGCGTCGCTGCTGTGCCACGCGCGTCGCTCGTTATTTTGCTCGCGACGCTGAATAGCTTCCTTCCGGCGGGACTCGGGCCGATCGGCGTGGCGATTATTTTTGGCGTGGACGAATTGATGGACATGGGGCGTACCTGCGTGAATGTGATTGGCAATTGTCTGGCGACAGTGGTCGTCGCGCGTTGGGAAAAAGAATTCGATGAAAGCCGCGCCCGCGTTTTTGGAACAGCGGCTGAAGCGGAGTTGGACTTGCAATCGGGCGACGTTGCCTTTGCTGACGCAGTCGCCCAAGGGGATTAAGGAGAACAGCTGATCGGAGGAGTATTCCGCCGGTTGCTCGCGATAATTGATCCTGGTTTGCGGCGGAAAATGGGCAGACGGTCCTGGCGAATGAGCTTGACTTTTTCGACGCTGCCCTGCAAGCTCGTGATCCTTTCATCCATCAAAATCTATGAAAAAAATACTCGCGACATTCCTAATATTCTCTTCGATTGGCTTGGGCGTAATTGCATTTGGCGTGGGCGGCTCACCTCGACCGAATGCAAGCGCTGATGCCTTTAACCGGGGCCCGGACGTGGACAGATCGAGCGCGATTGTCCAACTCAAGGGCGATCCTCTGAGTACTCATTCCGTCACTAAGCCAGCGGCGGGCAAGAAAATTGATTTCAAGAGCAACGCAGTAAGATCGTACCGCGCCCAGCTCTCTGCTGGACGCAACGAGTTCAAAAGATGGCTCCGAGCCAATGCGCCTAGAGCGAGAGTAACGAGCGAGTACGATATCTCACTTAATGCGGTCGCTGTGCAACTTAACGGAACTCCGCTGGCGACGATCGCAGCCGCGCCGATGGCGGAGCGGGCCGAGTACAACTCCCTTTATCATCCCAACCTGAGTGAGAGCTACAAGATCATCAATGCGGTGGATGCTTGGAATGCCGCAGGTGGCAGATCCGTTGCCGGAGCGGGAATTAAGATTGGAGACATCGACACGGGGATTGACGAAGCGCATCCATTCTTCGATCCCACTGGCTTTAGTTATCCCCCGGGCTTTCCCAAGTGCGACGCATTAGATAGCGACTCGCATACGCCGGACCAAGACTGCAGATACGTCTCGCCAAAGGTCATTGTCGCCAAGGTCTTCTACAACAAGGCCCAGGAGCAGGGTCTGGACGCTCAAGCCATCCAGGACCACGGAACGCACACAGCTGGAATCGCGGCAGGTGTGACCGGCAAGACTGCGGTCGTCAACGACGTGAGCATCGATGATATGTCCGGAATCGCGCCGGGCGCATGGCTGGGGAACTACAATGTTTTTCCCGGCAATGTAGATAACGCTCGCAGCGAGGACATTCTGAACGCGGTCGAGACGGCTGTCGCCGATGGAATGGATGTTTTGAATCTTTCGCTTGGCGGCACGTTTCATGGAAACCAAGACCTGCTTGCGTTAGGTCTCGACAATGCAGTCGACGCCGGCGTGGTCGTAGCTGTTGCCGCTGGTAACAGCGGCCCCGGGCAAGGCACCCTTGAGTCCCCCGGTCGAGCGCGCAAAGTGATCACGGTCGCCGCGAGCACAAACAAGCACTTCGTCGGTCAGCCCTTTACGTACCCGGCGGGCGGCGGAACAACGATCGGAGCGGCTGTGGGTGATTTCCCGCCGTTGCCTACGAGCTCGTTCGACCTGTGGTTTAACAGCCAACTCAATGCCTGCACCAGCGTAGATCCAGAGGCTTCCGGCAAAGTCGTGGTCGTCGACCGCGGCGCTTGCACCTTTAGCACGAAAGTGCGCAACGCCATCGCGGCCGGAGCCATAGGTGTGGTAGTAATCAACAACGTCGCCGGTGATCCGACCGCAATGGGAAAGGACGGCGGCGGCGGCGATGACCTACCGGCAGTCATGATCGGCAAGAACGAAGGGGCGGCGCTGCGAGCCGCTAACCCGCCCGATGCCTCAGCAGTCGCGACGTTCCAAGAGTTCGTCACTCCTAACCAGGATATCCTGGCCGGCTTCAGCAGCCAGGGCCCGACGGCAGTTGATTTTGCCGTCAAGCCTGACGTGACCTCAGTTGGCGTAAACGTTTTGAGTTCGATCACATGTGTGGGCACAGACTTCCCATGCACTACCACCGGTGATGGGACCGATGCACCCTGGGCGTTCTTTAGTGGCACGTCGATGTCAACACCGCACATCGCGGGCTCAGCGGCAGTGCTATTGCAGCTCAATCCGTCCTGGTCTCCTGCAGAGATTAAGTCTGCTCTCGTCAATCACGCTGATTTGGTGATCAAGGATGCTGTGACCGCTTTGCACGACGTTGGTCCGACAGCCCAAGGCGCTGGGCGCGAGAATCTCTCGGTCGCCGCAGAGGCAACGACATGGATGGACCCCGTTTCGGCAAGCTTCGGCCGCGTGACTGTTGGTCATCCCACTTCGGTTACCATCACCCTATCCAACCCAACTGGCACTGACGAAACGTTCAGCGTGTCTGTTACGAAGTTTACCCCGGATACGTTCGGGGGAACGGTCCCGCTTATCTGGAACGCTGGAATCCTGAGCGCGGGCGATAATCGGATCACTGTGCCAGGTAGCATAAACGTGCCCGCCAACGGTTCGACCACGATGACGGTGACTGTCAATGCGGGTCTGCGCGACGTGGTGCAAGGTTGGATCAACCTCGATGGCCCCGGCTCAAACGACCTGCACTTCGCGTACTACGCTATAGTCGGCAATCCGTAGATTGCTTAAGTTATCTAATCGAAAAATAGTCTCTGAAACGGGGACGCGGATAAACCGCGTCCCTGTTTTTTGCTCGCAGCGAGCTGATGGGAACAGCGCGCTGCGCCGTGCGGACATCGGCAGCGATGTCCCTATCACGAAAGATCGACAAAGCTGGAACGTTCAAGCTAGGATGCGTGAGCTATGCCGCCATCTTTGCACGGACCCCCTGGAGCAATTTATCTGACACAGATTTTCGCTTCCGCTTTCCTCGCGATTCTTTTCCTTCAATCCGGGATTGACAAGGTTGTCGATCGCCGGGGCAACCTTGAATGGTTAAAAGGTCATTTTGCCAAGAGTCCCTTGGCAGGAGTTGTTCCAGCGCTGGTAACCGTAATCACCATTCTCGAAATTGCTGCAGGAGCACTGAGCGCGGTTGGCTGCGTCGTAGTAATTCTTTTGCGCGATTCGACTGTCGCATTCTACGGTGCGGTTATTTCAGCCGTTGCCCTGATTGCGTTGTTCTTCGGACAACGCATGGCGAAGGATTACGCTGGGGCCGCCGTGCTTGTTCCATACTTCTTGCTGACGCTGGTAACAATCTATCTGCTTGCGCAGAGTTGAGTTCCTGATTAGTGAGAGGTGACTAGTGAGAAATTGCCGCAGTACCACGCTGTTCTATTTCTCACTTCCTCTCTGATCACGTCTCACCGATTCCCCAGCTATTTCTTGCCGATCTTTGGCGGCAAAAGCCAAAGAAGTTTTCCTTCCTCGGATTCAGGATCCACATCGACCAGCGCGACGCCAGCCTTGGAAAGCTTGAGCGACGCCCCGGTTAATCCTGAAATAACATTGGTGAAGTCCGGTTCGTGGCCGACAAGCATCAGAACGTTTGCTCGATGCCGCTTCACCACTATTCGCAAATTGCTTCTCCCAAATCCCGGTGCGAGCGATTCATCCTTCCGGACCTTCGCTTTGAGATAGTCGGCGGCGATTTCTGCGGTCTGCGCCGCCCGGGGCAATGGGCTGGTCACGATCAAGTCGGGCCGCACTTTCAGGCGGTCCAGGAATTTCGCCACGTCGCGCATTTCTCTCTTTCCGCGCTTGGTCAACGGGCGTTCGTCATCGGGTTTTTTCCAACCCGGCCAGTCGGCCTCACCGTGTCTAAGAAAATAAAGTTTCATGTTAATGAGTTGAAAAGTTGAGACGTTAAAAAGTTAGAAGGAAGAAAGCATTTGATGGTTGTCCATTTTTAACTTCCTAACTTTTTAACACTTTTGATTGCTTCAAAGAATTTGCCATTTCGGTCGACGTGTCCGCGAATCAATTTGCCAGAGGCGAACTCCACCTAGGAACGCGTTCCGGTTATGTCCGAGTTCAATTCCCTTCGGGACCTCGTTCAGTTCCTTGGCGTTTCCCCCACCGAGCACAACATAATCGGCAATGAGCGATTTCTTCAGTTGCACAAGGGCGTGCTGAACATCGCGCTGCCAGGCTTTCTCGCCGATGCGCGCCTGGCCGGCTTCGCCAAGATAATCCTCAATGATGCAGCCATTGCGATATGGCAAGTCGCCTAATTCGAGAGGAAGGACGCTGTTGTCCCAAACCAGAGCCGACCCAAGTCCTGTCCCGAGTCCAAGAAAGAGCATCCGGTGACCGTGATAGCTCCCGAGCGCCTGCATGGCGGCGTCATTGATGATGCGCACTGGTTTGCCCAGCGCTTTCTCGAACTTAAATCCCACCCAGCCTTTGCCCAGATGTTTTGGCTCGCTCACGATTTTACCGTCGCGCACGGGGGAAGGAAACCCGAGTGAGATGGCGTCGAATTCCCAATCGGCAACTAGCGGTTTGATTTGGGCCACCATCGCGCGCGGTGTCAACTTCCGTCCCGATTTGAATTTTCTCCTCTCGGCAGCCGAGATCATCAGCTTCACGTTTGAGCCGCCGACGTCAATGACGAGGATTTTATTCTTCAAGATTGCTTTCGAGTTGTAGCTGGCGTCGGTGACGACGGCGCTGTCGTATCTGACGGCGCCGACTTTTGAGCGCTGTCCGTTTCTGGATTCGTGCTGGGGGGTTCGGTGGCCACAGTGATCGGAACCAATTTGTCAGCGCGCAATTTCTTCTTCGATTTCGTCATTTTTTTCACGCGCTCGCGAGAGACTTCACGGAAATGCCACTGCGCCTGCGCGCGGGGCTCCGTGCCTTCGGGTTTCAAACGCCGGTACTTTCCATCAGGCTGCAACTCTCGCGCCTTGACGCGGTCATGCAAAAAACTTGGAAGCACTTCGTTAATGATCTGATCGCGCAGCGCTGGGTTCTCGACGGGGAACGCCAGTTCAATCCGCCGATAAAAATTTCGCGGCATCCAATCCGCGCTGGAAAGGAACACTTTGGGCTGGCCGGCATTTTCAAAATAAAAAATCCGGCTGTGCTCTAAAAAACGGCCCACAATGCTGATGACACGGATATTGTCGCTCAAGCCAGGCATTTTTGGCCGCAAGCAACAGATGCCACGAACAATCAAATCGATGGTCACATCTGCGCATGAAGCTTCATAAAGTTTCTCGATGATCTCCTGATCCACCAGCGCGTTCAGTTTCGCAACGATGCGGGCTGGTTTGCCGACCCGAGCGTGGTCACGCTCCCGCTCAATCAATTCGATGAGCCGGCTGTGCATATCGAACGGCGCAACCATCAACTTTTTCAGTCCTGGATAACCAGCGAGCCCGGTGAGCGTGTTGAAAACGATCGCTACTTCCTCGGTCAATTTTTGCTCGCTGGTGAGCAAACTAAAATCCGTGTAAATCCGGGCGGTGCGCGAATGATAGTTGCCAGTGCCCAAGTGGACATAGCGCCGAAGCTGATCGGCGTCACGGCGAACAATAAGCAGCGCCTTGCAATGCGTCTTTAAGCCGACCACGCCATATATGACGTGCGCTCCGGCTTCCTCCAGACGCCGGGCCCATTGGATATTGCTTGCCTCATCAAAGCGCGCACGCAGTTCGACAATAGCAGTGACCTGTTTCCCGGCATTGGCTGCTTCGATGAGAGCTCCGACAATGGGCGAATCACCACTTGTGCGGTACAGCGTGATCTTGATTGCCAGGACCTGGGGATCCCGCGCCGCGGTCTCGATCCACTCGACAATTTGATCGAAGCTGTCGTAAGGATGATGAAGCAGCACGTCCTGGCGTCGCAAGACCTCAAAAAAATCAACGTGCGGCGGCAGTGCCGGATCGCGCGCCGGCTGAAAGGGCCGGTCCCTTAGTTTGGCAAACGCATCGTTTGTCACGAGCGGCATGAGATGCGTCATCGAGAGCGGGCCGTCCAGTTTGTACGCGTCGGCCTCTGTCAGGTCGAAGAACCTCAACAGCAATTCCAAAATGTCTTTTGGGCAATCTGCTTCCACTTCGAGTCGAACAGCGTTGCCTCGACTTGAGCGCCGAAGCTCCTGTTCGATGGTGCGCAGCAGATTTTCCGCTTCCTCCTCGTCGATATACAAGTCGCTGTTGCGGGTGACTCGAAACGCGTGGACTTCATCCAGGATCAAACCGGGAAACAATTCGCCGATGTGCTGTTTGATGAGTGAGGCGAGATAAATGTATTCCCACGGTTCATCAGCGCTCTTGCCGCGTGGCAGTGCGATCAGACGCGATACTGCCCTGGGCACCTGCACGATGGCGTGGAGCGGTTCGCCACCTCGCTGCAATTTCGCCCGCACCAGCAGATTGTGGCTGCGATTCAGAAGATGCGGGAACGGATGGCTGGCATCCACCGCAAGCGGCGTGAGCATTGGAAGAACTTCCTGCTGAAAATAACGATGCGCTCCCGCGGCGCGTTTTGCCGACAGTTCTGCCATTTCGCGTACGTAAATCCCGTTTTTTCCAAGCTCTGGCAGCAATTCATTTTTCCACAGGGCACATTGAGTTGCGACGAGCTGGCGCACTGTCTTTTGGATACGATCGAATGTATCGGTCGGACTTAGACCGTCCGGCCCAATATCGCTCGTTTCACTTTTGATTTGCTGCTTGATCCCGGCGACGCGGATCTCGAAAAACTCATCCAGGTTAGAACTGAATATCGTGAGGAACTTCACTCGCTCGATAAGCGGCTGAGTGGGATCCTGTGCTTCCTCGAGAACGCGGCGGTTGAACTCAAGCCAGCTCAGTTCACGGTTGATAAAATTTTCAGGATTCGAAAACCGTGGTTCTTCTTGGGCACCCTCCTTCGGGAGCAGCTCGATCTTGCCCGAAGGCTCTTCGGTAACACTGGTTTTGGCGACCGCAGTTGGCATCTTTAGATCGTTGTTGGACGGCTAACTCAAAAATAGTGCGTGCTTCTCACCCGCCGCGGCGGGCCAAAGGCCCCGCTCCATTCTTGGTTTGCCCGCATCATCCAAGCAACCATTGCTTGGAAAATTAGGCAAGAGTCAGACACGGCGCGACCGACCGCGTCATACCGTGACCCCGGCGGTTTGATGTCGTATGTCTTCAGCAGCGGCTGCGTAAACGGCGTCCTCTGCAATATTAGTAGCGTGATCGCCCACACGTTCCAGACAACGGCCAATAAAAATCAAGTTCAGGTAGCCACGCAGTTGGTCCGGATCCTGCGCCATGCGCTCGACTAGTTTATGACTGGCCGCGCGGTTCAAGTCATCCAGCGTTTGGTCACGGGGAACTACTGCTCGACCGAGGTCGACATCCTCGCGTGCGAAGGCGTCCACGCTGTCCTTAAACATCGACATGGCATGGTCGTACATCGGCTTGATCAATTCGACCTCGGGCAGAGGCGGATGCTGATTTAACTTCCGCGCGCGTCGCGCAATCGTAGTCGCCTGATCGGCCATGCGCTCCAGGTTGGATGACAGTTTCATTGCAGAGACAACGCGGCGCAGATCCGACGCAACAGGCTGAAAGCGCAACAGAATATCAACGCCGTCCTTATCGATCTGTTTCTCCAGTTGATCGATCTCTTCGTCATCCGCGATTGCATGTGTGCAAATATTATCGTCGCGATTGACCAAACCCTTTATTGCCCGCTCCAAACTGCGCTCAGTCAGCCCAGCCATCATCAGCACGTTGTTGCGCAGCGCGGCAAGCGCTTCGTCAAATGTTCCTAGAATATGCCTTTGCGCGATCATCGTTTATCACCTTAATCTTAATCGGAATCTTATTCTGACTCTTGCTTCCATTCGCGGAGCGCCCGGCGGTCGCGCCCTACCCTATCATCCAAATCGGCCGGTAATGTAATCCTCCGTCTGTTTTTCGGTCGGATTTGTAAAAATCTTCGTTGTCGGACCGAACTCAATCAGCCGCCCGAGATAAAAGAAAGCAGTGTAATCCGAGATGCGGCCAGCCTGCTGCATGTTGTGTGTCACTGTGACGATTGTGTACTTAGCTTTGAGTTCGTAGATCAGTTCCTCGATCTTTGCCGTCGCGATCGGATCCAGCGCCGAACAAGGCTCATCCATCAAAATCACTTCAGGCTCCACTGCGAGCGCACGCGCGATACAGAGTCTCTGCTGTTGCCCGCCTGAAAGACTCGTGCCCGGTTTGTGCAGATCATCTTTGACCTCGTCCCAAAGAGCCGCCATTCGGAGTGATTTTTCCAAGCATTCGTTGAGGAATTTTTGGTTGCGCACTCCGTTTAGCCGCAAGCCAACAACGACATTTTCGCCGATCGTCATCGTGGGAAACGGATTCGATTTTTGAAAGATCATTCCAACCCGGCGCCGAACAATGGCCGGATCGACCGTGCTAGAATAGAGGTCTTCACCGTGTAGCAAGACTGTGCCTTCCATACGCGTCTTTGGCGTTAGCTCGTGCATGCGATTGAGAGCCCGAAGAAACGTCGATTTGCCGCAACCGCTCGGGCCAATGATGGCGGTCACGGCATTCGACGCGACGTCGAGCGTGACATTATCGATAGCACGTTTCTCGCCGTACCAGATCGAAAGATTCTTCACTTCAAACGTGCGCGCTTGTGGAATCTCTGCGTCTGGTGGTGGTGCCGTCCCCTGTTCCGCACGCTCCATAACGGTTTGTTCGGGAGTCTCCATAACTAAACTATCCATTCGTGAATGTTTCTAAACAACGGATGCTCCCCGCCCGCGAGTCAGGATTCTCACCAACACATTAACGCAAAAAACCCCCGAGACGAGCACCAGCGCACCGGCCCAGGCCTGGCGATGCCAATCGTCATAGGGAGAAATTGCATAAGTAAAAATCTGCAAGGGAAGCGCCGCAATGGGCTGACTGAGGCTGTGGTTCCAAAATCGATTGCCGAAAGCAGTGAAAAGGAGCGGGGCGGTTTCGCCTCCCACGCGAGCGAGGGCAAGAAGAATCCCCGTGATGATCCCTTTAGATGCCGTTTTCATCACGATGTGAACAATCGTTTTCCACCGGCTGACGCCAAGCGCGAGCGCGGCTTCGCGGTATCCGTTTGGCACTAGAAGAATAACTTCCTCCGTGGTGCGCAGGATCAGAGGAATCATGATGAGGCCCAACGCGAGACCGCCGGCGTAGGCTGAGAAGCCTTTGAAACGCAACACCACTAAACCGTAAACCACGACGCCCCACGTGATCGACGGAACGCCGTTAAGCACGTCAGCCAGAAAACGGAGAACAGAGTTAATCCGGGCAGAGCCGTATTCCGCGAGGTAGACTCCGCCCAAAACGCCAATCGGTATTCCGATCACAGCCGCAATGGCAAGCAATTCGAGCGAGCCGGCGATGGCATTGACCATGCCGCCGCCAGCGGCCCCAACCGGCGCCGGCAATTTTGTGAAAAAGTCCCAGTTCACAGCACCGGCACCATTGATAAGAAGATAAAAAAACACCAAAGCTAATGGCGCGATCACAAGGATTGCGGAAACGAAGGCGATTCCGGATGCCATGGCGCTTTTGATTTTGCGCCAGGTGTGATTGTGTGCCCGTTGCAAATGCATGGTCATTGCACTGCGCGTGTAGCCGATTTGGTCGCGATGGTCCGCAGAAGCAGTTGAGCGAGAAGATTCACCAGGATGGTTATTCCAAAAAGAACCAAGCCGATTTCGAATAACGCCTGAAGATAGATGTCGGTCGTTGCTTCAGTAAATTCATTGGCAAGCACGCTGGCCAGGGTGTAGCCGGGCTTGAAGAGCGACGCGGTAATCTGGGGTGTGTTACCGATGACCATCGTGACCGCCATTGTTTCGCCCAAAGCGCGTCCCAAGCCGAGAATCACTGCGCCGAACAACCCTTTCTTGGCATAACTTAGGACCGCGATGCGCGTCGCCTCCCAGCGGGTTGCGCCGAGACCGTAAGCGGCTTCCCGCTGCAAATTCGGTACACTCCGCAAGATCTCGCGCGAGACCGAAGTGATGATCGGCACAATCATGACTGCGATAATAATTCCGCCAGCGAGCATGCTTGTCCCGTAGATCGGGCCGCTGAAGAACGGCGTCCAACCGAACACTCGTTTGAGCCATGGGAAAGGATAATCCCGCTACCACGGAACCATTACGAAAATGCCCCAGAGTCCTAGGATGACACTTGGAATAGCCGCCAGCATTTCGATCAAAGACACGAGCGGTTGCCGGATCCAAAGCGGCGCGAGCTCCGTCAGATACGCTGCAGTTGCGATGCTCAAGGGGACCGCGATCAACAGTGCGATGAGCGAAGAAACCAGCGTTCCGTAAATAAAGGGAAGAGCGCCAAAT
>JBKPLM010000237.1:0-18138 GCA_046731655.1 Verrucomicrobiota bacterium
GCCGTGGCGCGATCTTTGAAAATAAACAGCAAAATAAAAATGATTACTGCGATGGAACTAATGGTGATCACCTGGCGATTCAGATACGCCTTCGCGCCCTCCTGAACCGCGCCGGAGATCTGTCGCATCCGCTCATTGCCAGCGGGCGAACGAATCACTATGGCAATTAAAATGAATGCGGCCACGAGTCCGATTACGGCGCACACCATCGACAGTGGAACGCCTGAATTGAGAATCGTTAGGCCAAATAGAACGCTCATGAATGTTCCGGCTGAAAGTTGGGGACTTTAATGGGTTTTCATCCACTGGCAATTCGTTATTTGTGGATGTCCTGTCATCCTGAACGAAGTGAAGGATCCTACAAAACCTGGTTGATCACGCAAAGTGGAGCGAAAGCGCAAAGCGTGGTTGTGAGGTCCCTTGCCATCTGCGCGGCTCGGGATGACAGCGTGTGTGGTTCGACGCCGATTGGCGAGTCTCTACAGCTCAAAAAAGATCCGCAAACGGTGCAGGAAGGTCGCCCTGTATTCCCGTTCTTTTCTCGCGGTCTGGCTGTGGGAAACCGCCTCTCTCAGTAAACCCTCGGTTTCCATTTTCCGCTTGGCGAGCAATTCGCTGAGCCGCTCCAGGCAATCGGGCGAAGCCCGGAGCAGCTCTGCCATTATTGGCTTGCCAATCTCCATAACCTGGCAATCGGTCTCGGCGCGCACCGTTGCTGTTCGACGTTCGCCTGTGAGAAGAGACATTTCGCCGAAACAATCAGGCGCCTTCAGCGTAGCCACGGGAATTGAAGTGCCGTTTTTCGAAATTGAAACTTCTGCTGCCCCGCTCAACAACACAAACATGGAGTCACCTTCGGCGCCTTCCCGGATCACACGCTCGCCGCGACCGAAATGACTAACACGGGATTGCTGCACGAGGCTTTCGAGCTGTTCATCTGACAAGCACTCGAATAAAGCTTCAGAGCGCAAAATCGCGCGGGCTTCCTCGTGTTCTTCTTGTACCGGTGCCACCGCTTTGCGTTCCACGTGCAACGTGCGAATCGGGAAGGGGATGGTGATCCCCTGGCGCTTGAGCTCATACCAAACATTGGTGCGCACCGCGTCATTGATTTCGTTGATTCTGGCGTGATTGCCCATGTAGTACTTGATTTCGTAGATCACTGCGAAATCGGCAAAGTCGACCAGAAACACCCTTACCTTCGGTTCCGGCAGAACGCCCTCCGCCGTCGAAGCCGCTCGCAAAAGCGCGTCTTTTACGCGATTGGGCGGATTTTTGTACTCAACTCCAACGCGAATCCGCATGGCATGTACTTCGGTCGGGTAATGGAGATTGACGATGGTGTGGCTCACCATCTCGTTGTTCGGGATAGCGAGATAGATGGCGTCGTTGGTGCGCAATCGTGTCGAACGCCAGTTGATCTCCATCACCTGGGCAAAGCGCTCGCCGACCTGCAACCAATCGCCGACTTTATAAGGACGATTAAGCTGGATCGCTACGCCGCCGATAATTCCCGCAAAAAAATTCTGCCCTGCGAAACCAAGAATGATTGCAACAACGCCGGAGCCGGCGAGCACTCCTTTTAATTGTGCTTCCGCATGGTACCCATAACTCAGAACCAGAAGCAGTACGATCAAAAAAATGATACCGCCAACAACCTCGCGGAGAAAATGCGGAATCGTCGTCTGGCGTTTTTTTTCGTAATAAAAATCCCACACATATCGGTTCACCAGTGCGACAACGAGCGCGGTGCTTAGCAAAATCACTGCTGCGCCAACGTGATTTCTCCAGGATGCATGGATCCCGTAAACGGCTATGGCGGCATAGAATGCCAGCATTAAACAGAAAAGCCGGAACAGCAGACCAAGTCGCACTCCGGCGCGCCGTTTTAAAAACCGGCCCACACCGAGCGCCACAAAAAACGTCCCGATGAATACGATCACCGTGATCGCATCCCGCTCTGCTTCAGGCACTGCGCTAAACATTCAGGGGAAACTATATCAAGATGCAACGCGCTAAAACAAGCGCTCTTGCTTTGTGGAGTGGCACACGCTCGGCTTGCAACCCGTGGGGGCGCAACCGAGACGGTAACGCTTCTTCGCAATCCTATTTCGGCGGCGCGATGATTAGCCACGCCCAGCCCGCTAGAAAACAGAGACCGCCAAAGGGCGTAATCGCTCCGAGCCAGTCCGGCGGCTGCCGGATCAAGGCCATCACATACAAACTGCCGCTAAAAATGAAAATACCAGCAAAGAGTAGCCACCATGCGCTGCGATTGGCAGCTCCATAAAGCGCAAGGACCAGCAGCGCGATCGCGTGAATGAAATGATAAAAGACGGCCTTGTTCCAGACATCGAGCATTCCGTGCGTTTCGAGGGTCTGCTTAAGGCCATGTGCCCCAAAAGCGCCAAGGCCGACGGCAAGGAAACAAAGTGCAGCTGCAATCCGAAAAAGCAGAACCGACATCATCACTAAATATGTCATTCCGAGCGAAGTCGAGGAATCTCTAAATTTGACTCGCCAGGCCATAGTTTGCCCGTGCGCCTTGGGTCTTGGATATTATGAGTTTATAACCTAATCTCGGCCCTATGGCAGCCTGGTTCTGGTATGCGGTTCTAGCTGCAGTTCTTTACGGCGCACACCAAATCTTCACCCGCATGGCAGCGGATCACATTGGCGAAGGGCTAGGAGGCTTTGTGGTCGAAGCGACCGCAGCATTGTCAATCTTGCTTTACCTCGCATTTCTTTGGTTAACGAGCCGTTGGAATCAACAATCGAGTAGCCAGGGAATTTTCTATTCTATCCTCACTGGGATATGCGTCGGCGCGGGAACGATCGCCTTTTTTCTTTTGTTCCAAAAGGGTGGTCCGCTTTCCGCTGTGCCAGCGATTTTGGCTGGCGGCGCGGCGATCATGGCTGTTGCCGGCATCTTATTTTTTCACGAATCGCCGTCTTGGCAGCGGCTAGTCGGCGTCGCGTTTGCAATCACCGGTTTGTTCCTGCTGCGACGTTAACGCGGCAAAAGCATCGGTGCCGTTTTTTCAGCCTCTTCCGGCGATGTGGCGGACGATTTTTGTTCGCGCTCAAACCAGGAATAGAGAACCGGCAGAACCACCAGCGTCAGAAACGTTGAACTCACAATTCCGCCGATGACGACGGTCGCGAGTGGCCGTTGCACTTCTGCGCCCGCGCTGGTTGAGAGCGCCATCGGAATAAAACCGAAGGCGGCTACGGCTGCTGTCATCAGAACCGGGCGCAATCGGGTGAGAGACCCTTCAATGACAGCGGATCGCAGGTCGTTGCCTTGTTCGCGGAGCTGATTGAAATAGCTGATCATGACGACGCCATTCAGCACGGCGACTCCGCTTAAGGCGATGAAGCCGACGGCGGCGGAAATGCTGAACGGCATGCCGCGCAACCAGAGAGCGAAAACGCCGCCGGTGACGGCGAGCGGAATTCCGGAGTAAACGAGCAGCGCTTGTCGCACGCTGCCGAACGCCATGAAGATAAGCACGAAGATGAAGACGAGCGCAGTCGGCACGACAATGGCGAGACGCGCTTTTGCTTCACGAAGATTCTCAAACTGGCCTCCGAACTCGAGGGTGTAGCCCTCGGGAAATTTGACTTGTTCTCGCACTTTCGCTTCGGCTTCGCGCACCCAGCTTTCCACGTCCCGACCGCGCAGGTTGACCATCAGCGCAGAGCGACGCTGCGCTGCGTCGCGCAGGATTGGTGAGACGGTTTTGACGCGTTCGATATCGGCGAGCGTGCCAAGTGGCGCGATACCCGATTCACCGACGCGTACCGGCAACGCGCGGATCGCATCGAGATTTTCGCGATCTTTGTCATCGAGGCGCACCACGATGTCGAACCGGCGGTTGCCCTCGACCATCGTGCCGACGGTTTGCCCGCCGAGCGCCGAGGCGATCACCTGGTTCACATCGGCGGCGTGCAGATTATACTTTGCCAGCACGTCGCGTTTAACCCGAATCTCGAGCATGGGCGCGCGTCCTGTGGTTTCGAATTCGACTTCGCCCTCGCCTTCGCGCGTCCCAGGAATTTGTTCGAGCACTTCCTTTACTTCCGCACCGAGCCTTTCGAGCACGTCGTAATCTTTCCCGAAAATTTTTACCGCTATATCGGCGCGAATTCCCTCGAGCATTTCGTTGAAACGCATTTCGATCGGTTGCGCGACCATGATGTGCGCGCCCGGATTGATTGCTTCGAGTTCCTTGATGAGGATTTGGGCGAGCTCGTCTTTGGTGATCAGGCGATTGTCGATTTTGCGCCATTCGCGATGTGGCTTGTAATAGATGTAAAAGTCGGCGTCGCTCGGCGGCATCGGATCGGTGGCAATCTCGGCGCTGCCGATTCGTGTGAACACACGCTCGATTTCCGGCACGCGCACTTTGATTTCGCGATCGGTTTTGTTTTGCGCTTCTACTGTCGCGTCAACGCTGATACCGGCGGCGCGATAAACCATCATGGTAAAGGCGCCTTCGTCGAGTTTCGGGATAAAGTCCGCGCCAAGCCGGCTGAAGATCACCAGTGCGAGCGTGAAAAGGGCGAGCGCGCCGATCACAACCGGCCAGCGCCCGCGCAACGATGCGCGAAGAATCGGCGAGTAAAGCGCCTTGCAACCGCGGATAAGAAAATTGTCGCGTTCGTGAATCCGCCCGCCGAGCAGCAGCGAGCAAAGCGCAGGCATGAGCATCAACGCCAGGACGAGCGATCCACCTAGTGCCAGCATGACCGTGAGTGCCATGGGATGAAACATTTTCCCTTCGATTCCGGACAGCGTAAGAATCGGCAGATAAACAATCGCAATGATCAAAACGCCGAAGAACATCGGCGTGCCGACTTGTTTGCTCGCGGCTAGCACGGTGTGAAGGCGTTCTTCCTTGTTCAGCGCGCGCCCCAGCTCGTGCTGTTTCACGCCAAGCTGCCGGACGACGTTTTCTACAATGACGACTGCACCGTCGATGATAAGACCGAAATCGATTGCGCCGAAACTCATCAGGTTCCCCGAGATGCCGAAGCGCGTCATTCCGGTAATGGCGAAGAGAAATGCGAGTGGAATCGCCGTTGCGACGATGAGTGCGGCGCGCCAGTTGCCTAGGAGAAACAGCAACACCGCCACGACCAACAGCGCGCCTTCGAAGAGATTTGCCGCAACGGTGTGGATCGTGCGATCGACCAGCTCGCTCCGCTTGTATTGCGGCTTGATGATGACGCCGGGCGGCAAACGTTTCTGAATTTCTTCAACCTTGTGCGCGACGCGCTCGGCTACGGCGCGGCTGTTCTCACCCATCAGCATCATCGCCACACCGACCACGGCTTCCTGTCCTTCATCGGTCGCGGCGCCGGTGCGAAAGGCATGACCGATCTGCACATCGGCCACTTCCTTAACGCGCAGCGGCATCACGCCCCCGGCAAACTTTACGGGCAGCTCCGAAATTTCCTCCGGCGACACGACACGCCCGACGCCACGAATGACGAGTTGCTCTTCGCCGGAATTCACGATGCCGCCTCCCGCGTTTTCAACGTTTTCGCCGACGACGCGTGCGAGGTCGTTCACTGTCAGACCGGCATCGCGCAACTTTTCGATCTTCGGTTGCACGATGATCTGCTTCACATAACCGCCATAGGCGTTGATGTCGGCGATGCCGGGAACGGTGCGCAATTGTGGTTTGATAACGTATTCCTGAATTTGCGAGAGCTCAATCAGCTGGGCTTGGCGTGTGCGCGGCGCATTGGTCGCGCCGGACGCGTAATCAACCGAGTAATAAAAAACTTCGCCAAGCCCGGTGGTGTTTGGCGCGAGCTTTGGCGTTAATCCCGGCGGGATTGAATCGGCTGCGCTTTGCAAGCGCTCGGCCACGAGTTGCCGCGCGCGGTAGACGTCGGTGCTGTCGGTAAATTGCAGAGTGATTTGCGACAGGCCGAATCGAGAAAGCGAACGCATTTCTGTCACACCTGCAATACCGCCGAGCGCGGTTTCGAGTGGAAAGGTGACAAGGTTTTCCACTTCGTCCGGCGCGAGCGATGGAATCGTCGTGTTGACCTGCACCTGCACGCCGGTGATGTCGGGGATCGCATCCATCGGCAGTTTTTTTGCCGACCACAGACCGCCAAGCAGCAGAGCGAGCGCGCCCATGAGCACGAGCATTCGCTGGCGGACCGAGAACTCCAGAATCTTATCGATCATTGTTGGTCGAGGCGCGAGGCGGTGAGTTGTTCGAGTTGCTGGCGCGATTCGATCGCGGCTGCTTGAGCGGTGGCAAATGCGTCCAGCGAATCGAGATATTGTTTCTGCACTTCGGTGTAGGTTGCGATTGGCAACGCGCCCAGGCGGTAATTGCGGTCGGCCAGCTCCGCCGCCTCGCGCATCTGCGGCAAGATCGACATCTGTAATTTGTCGCCTTCTTCCCGGCGCGACTGATAGATGAACGCCGCGTCGGCGATCTTTCGTTCCACTTCGCGCACGACCGTCGTTAGTTCGGCTTGCGCTTTCGCCGCCCGCGCCTTCTCGGTCTCGATGTTTCCCGCATTCCTGTTCCAGAGCGGAAGCGGCACGGTCACGCCGACGCCGAACTGATATTCATTCGTGTCGGCGCGTTCGTTGTGTGCGAATGGCCCGACCTGAATTGCCGGCCAGCGCTCGTTCAGTGCCAGCTTCACTTTGAATCCCTGTTGTTCCAGCTCCATCACGTGTGTCCGAATGTCGTAGTTGCGTGAGCGCGCCGTTGCCTGCAATGCGCTAACAGTGGGGATCGACGTCAACTTCAAATCCGTTGGCGGAAGACGCAGCGGTGCCTCTGTTTTCGCACCCCGCAGCTGATTGAGTTCGTAAATCGCGCTTTGGATTTCTCGCTGTGCTTCAATCGGGCGGCGCCTCAGTGCGATCGCGTTGGCTTCAATAATCCGTACATCAAGCTGAGGCGCCACGCCGGCGGCCGGGCGCTGCGACAAGATCGACAATAATTCATCGAAACGGTTCGACACTTCATTCGCCGCTTTGGCCTTGGCTTCGCTCAACGCCATGCGATACGCGACGGAACGAACGCGCGCCGCCAGCGCCGCCTTGAAACCGTCCAAGCCAAGTCCGGCGAGCGCGATTTGCCGGTTGGCGATCGCCTTTCGTAATGCGATCCGGCCCGGATACTCAAACGTTTGCGACACTGACACCGTCCAGAGCGCGCCATTGCCCAGTGAGTTTCCATCGAAATCGCGCACTACTTTTGCGCCAAGATCAGTGGTCACTTCCGGGTTCCGCCATTCGCCCGCCGTCCGACGCGCGCCTTTGGCTGCGACAATTTCCGCCCGGTAAGCGTTGATTTCCGGATTGCGCGCGAGCGCTTCGGCGACCAGTGAATCGAGTGAAGCATTGCCATCGCCGGCGTACGACGCCAACGCGAGAGAAACTGACAAGCTGAATTGAATAAAGATTTTCAAAATGAGTTGATCCGAGGAAACCGAACGCCCGTACGCGAAGCGTGTACGCGCCGAGACCGTGAAGCGCGATTGGCGCTCCTCGAAGTGAAATCAGATCAGCAGCAGCGTGCTGCGATGGGCGGATAACGTCGACATCGCACCAGGCGGCGGGCGCGAATGCACAATCGCTGGTTGCGGAACGAAAATATCGGACCTTCTCGCAGAAACCTCAGCGAGTATTGCCGAGATCATCTGTTGTGGCGAAATCCCGATGGATGTCGTTTGCTTCACCATTGTCGTGCCTGCCGGAATAATGATCACGTGCGGCCCCTCTTCCACGGTTGGCAATGACGCACCACTATCTCGCTCTTCTGGCATTGGCTCGTCATCATGGTGCGTCAAAAGTAGATGCACCTCGCCATTGGTGACCGACAATCTGACCGCGTGATCGTGATCAAGCGCCGCAATCTGCGCGATGAGTTGGGGAAAGACCGGTCCGTTGCATACGACTCCGGCGCAAACAGCGATCGCGATCAGTTTGCACCATTTGGCAACGTCTAAAGTGCGCCTCGCCACTACCGGATAGTGCCCGCTGGCCTAGCGAAGTCAATACGCGAGGTGTTTGCACACCATGAAGGCTGGGTCGTGAAGGTCCAATTAGGCCACGACCGCCTTTGTTTCCACGAGCTAATCTTGCAATGGTGAGCTGACCTTAAGCAGTCCGCCAACCAGAAGTCCGCCCTTTATTGCATTCGCCAAATCTTTCGCCGCGCCTCTACCCCAATAGTGGAAAAACATGATGCGCGGCTCTTCGTGCGTCATGTGTTGGTGGATGGCTACAATGTTGATCTTGTCCTTGAGCAGTGACTTCAAAACAGGCTGCAATTCGTCTTCCGTTACCGCGAAGTCGCCATCGACAACGGCGTTATCATCGGTTCCAGCAAAAGCCGCCCAAGTATTAACCCCCGCGTCTTTATCGATCTTCACGCCATGCATCATCGCTGGACGGCCAATTGTGAACTTCACCATGCCATCCTTTGATTCACCCTGCGTTCCCAAAATCTCGTTAAGAGGGGCAGGAGTGATGGAATTTTTCTCCGGCAGCCGTGTTCCGCCGAAGGAGTCTTTCGGTCGCGGATTTGCTGCGCGAACTTCCTTGATCGTTTCGTAAACCTTTCTGACCGCGCCGGCCAATTTATCGACTGTATCTTCACCTTCGATATGCATAAAATAAACCTTCGGGTTATCGAAGAAGAAATGATTGTGTAGCGCAGTTACGTTGAGCCCATTGTCGAGGGCGGCGCTCATTGCTGCATTCACTTCGTCCTCGAAAAGAACCGTGTCACCCATCACCATTGCGTCGGTGTGTGCGCCTTTCGTAAACGACGCCCAAGTGCCGAGACCCATGAAGGGCGGAATGCTCCATCCATCGACAACGACTTTCACGTCATTCCGCGGGAAGGTGACTTTGTAGACACCTTCTTTTTCGTTCATTTTCCCTTTGAGCCCAGTTAACTCGTCGATGCGCTGGGCATTGAACTCGGCTGCCCCAGACGCGTAAACAGAGGCGATCAAAGCCAGTGCTGTTGTAAAAATTTGCTTCATGATCGTTGTGAGTGAGAGCGTATCGCTGCCGGGATACCAGCAGCGATAGCTGCTCTCGTGGTTTGTTATTCGCCTTTTTCTTTGTGCTCTTTGCTCTCGTCGTGTCGGCTGACTACTTTGCCATCAGGAGTCAATTCGACGCCTGTTTGTTTGCCGTTATTGTCAATGACGGCTTCGTAATTACGGCCCTCTTTCTCCCAGCGGACAATTGTTCCGCCTTTGGCTTCCGCCTGGGCAGCCTGCTGCACCGCTGCCGGGACATCGGAGGCGTTGATCTTTTCTTCTTTTTCTTCGTCGGCCCAAAGCGCCGTCCAGGCGCTGAGTGTCAGGCCTGCGGCTACTGCGATTACTGGAACGATGTGTTTCATACTTTCTTTAGGATTGTGAGGCGTGTGCACGCCTCGGGTTTTTGTCTTTCGTGCCAAGAGCCGCATTCACTCGAACGCGGATTTGGCTGCAAGTTCACATTGCCAATAAACAAGGGTTCCCGCGTCATCGGCACTTAAGAAATCCTGAAGTTTTCTTCAGGTTTCGAATTCGATCCGAAAAATGCTGCCACGATCCGAATTGCTTTCCAGAACAACTCGACCGCCATTTCGCTCGACCGCTTGCTTGGCAATGGCAAGACCAAGGCCAGCGCCGCCTTGGGCGCGCGATCGCGCTTTATCGACGCGAAAAAATCGCTCGAAAATTTTCTCGTGATATTCGCGCGGTATGCCTGGACCGTTGTTCTTTACTGAGATGTCGATCTTGCGCGCACTGCGCATCGCCGTGATTGAAATCTTTGAATCGGTGGGACCATGCTGAATCGCGTTGTGGACCAGATTTACCAGAGCCAAATGCAATAGTGTCCGGTCCGCTTGCACGGTGAGATCGTCATCGCTCATCACCGCAATCGTTTGGCATTTTTCGTTCGCGAGGACTTCGAATTGATCGCGAACCTCCTCGAGCAGGGTCGCGACGTTCAATTCCTCGCGCGCCGCATCCGCCTTCGTCGCGTCCATGCGCGCAAGCGTGAGCAATGCATCAACGAGATCCGTTAGGCGCTGCGCCTCCTCGAGCATGCTGCCGATCGTTTCGCGCAGCGCGACCGGATCGTTGCCGTCGCGCAATGCCACTTCACCAACGGCGCGCAACGCCGTGAGCGGCGAGCGCAACTCATGCGACGCGTCTGCCGTGAAGCGCTGTAACTCGGCAAACGAAGCTTCAAGTCGCGCGAGTGTGTCGTTGAATACGGTGGCGAGACGGCCAAGCTCATCGTTTGGATTCGGATTCGGCAAACGTTCCGAAAGCGATTCCGAACTAATCCGACGCGCCTGCCGCGCCATCGCATCAAGTGGTCGCAATGAACGTGTCGCAATCAGGTAACCGCCAATCGCCGCAAGGGCGACCGCAAGCGGGAAACCGAGCGTTGATACCTTTATAATTTCGTCGAGTGCGTGGCGCGTTTCAATTTGTTCCTCTATCTCCTCGCCTAACCGGTGCTCGATCACTTCATAAACAAACCAGGCGAATGCGAACAAGACGAACGCCGTCGCCGCGGCGTACCACAAAGCCAGTCGAAATCGAACGGAGCGCCGTTGCCACCAACTCTTCACGGCAGGCCCCCCTGTGCACACAAAACGAAACCGACGCCGCGCACAGTATGTATTAGTTTAACGTCCTCCCCATCATCGAGTTTGCGCCGCAAATGGGCGAGATGAACATCGATCACATTATCAAGCGGTGTCGCGCGATTCGGTTCTCGCCAAACCTCACGCGCAATCATTTGCCGCGTCACCGTCTCATCGTGATGATGCGCGAGGAATGCGAGCAGATCGAACTCGCGCGGCGTCAGTCCAATCTCCCTCGATCCACGCACGACGCGCCGCATTTGCACATCGAGCGTGAGATCGCCGATTTGCTGGCGAAGCGGATTAGCAAAATCAGCTCGCCGCAGCAAGGCGCGAATGCGCGCAAGCAATTCCGCAAACGCAAAAGGTTTGACCAGATAATCATCAGCGCCGGCATTTAATCCGAGCACACGGTCGTGCACCGCATCGCGCGCAGTGAGCAACAGCACGGGAGTTTTCGCGCCGCGCGCGCGAAGCGTGCGCAACACCTCAATGCCATCACGACCAGGCAACATCCAATCGAGAATGACGAAATCGAAACTTTCGCGGCTAAGCAGAAAAAATCCCTCTTCACCCGTATTCGCCGTCACAGGCTCAAAGCCCTCACCCCGCAATCCCTTCGCAAGCGCGCGAACAGTCTTGGGATCATCTTCGATCAATAATACCTTCACTCATTCAAGGTAAGACTTACCGCCTCGTTGCGCCAAGGATGCGATTCTGAAGAAAACTTCAGGAACGCGGAAGCAGCTGTAGTCGTTGTCTTGGGTTAGGATGCATCGGGAACAACGAGCCGAGCTAAGATTCGAACAGCGTTGAATTCGAATGGATGAGCTGAAGCAGATTGAGAAAGCGAGCGGAGGAGACAAAATGCCGCCGTGGCGGGAGGTGTTCCTCTATTTTCTCTTTCTCGGTTTCGTCAACATCGGCGGGCCGGTCGCTCAAATCACGATGATGTTCAATCACATGGTCGAAAAGCGCCGGTGGCTGTCCAAAGATCGTTTCATCAAGATTATGGCTTTCTGCCATATGCTCCCGGGGCCCGAAGCACTGCAGTTAGCTATCTACGTCGGTTATTTGAAGCGGAAAGTGTGGGGTGGTATTCTGGCCGGTCTGACTTTCATTCTGCCAGGCGCAGTAATGATGATCGTTCTCAGTTGGCTGTACGTTAAATACGGCAAGCTGCCTCAGGTCACAAACGTGCTCTACGTTCTCAAGCCGGCTGTCCTCGGGATCATCGCTGCTGGCATTATCAAACTCGGGCGCGCTGCGATTCGGAATTTTTTCCTGGCAATCTTGCTCGTGGCCGCATTCGTGGGAATGCGCTTCGCCGGAATTAATTTCCTGTTGATTCTCCTGATCGCCGGTCTTTTAAATTTACTAGTCCAGGAAGGCGGGCCATTGCTTAAAAAAAGTGCGCCGAGCTTCCCAGCGGCAATTGGCGGAATCGGTCTTCTGATTCCGTTTGGCGACTCGCGTTTGTTCCAGATTGCCTGGTTATTTTTCAAGACAGGGCTGCTCAGTTTTGGTGGCGCGTATGCATCATTGGTCTTCGTGCAGCGCGGCGCAGTCGCGCAATATCACTGGTTGTCCGATGGCCAGCTACTGGATGGCGTGGCGTTGAGTGTGGCCACACCAGGGCCGTTCATGCTATTCACCACATTTGTAGGCTATCTCGTCAGCGGAATTGCTGGAGCAGTGCTTGCTACGTTCTTTGTGTTCTTCCCGTCATTCGTCTTTGTTATCGGCGGAGTCCACTACATTGAAAAAGTTCGTGAGAACCGCATGATCCAGGCATTCCTTGCCGGCGTTAGCGCGGCCGTAGTTGGCGTGATTGCGGTAGTATCAATGGACTTGATTCCCGAAGCACTCGTTGACTGGCCAGCCATTGCGATCTCAGTCGTTGCTTTTGTCCTGATTGTTTTACTGAAGCGAGATGTTGCATTGGTGGCAGTCGGCGCGATGGCAGGCGGAGCACTCTTTGCTGCCTTAAAGGCGTTCCTATGAAGCGGAAAGAAGGAATCGATGCATTATGAAATGGATCACTCGTGAAAAGGTGAAAGTGGACCGCGTCGCGTGTCCGTGGCTCATCAGGAAGTTCGTGGACAAGGACGCGGAGTTTCACTTTGTGCCCGCTGACAAAGTTCTGGAGGAAGCGGAACATCTTGGCGCGACTCCATTCGATGTGAAAGGCGTCGAACTTGGCCATCACGGCAAGCAATGCTCATTCGAGGCGATTGTAAAAAAGTACGATCTTGCCGACGACCCTGCACTGCTGTTGCTCGCCAAGATCGTCAACGGCGCCGACACCGACAACACGCTGTGGCACCAGCCCGAAGGTGCCGGGCTGGAAGCCATCGCCGAGGGATTCCGCCATCTCGGATTGAAAGACGATCACGAAATCAACGCCGCTGAGTGGATCGTCTATGACGCGCTTTATGCCTACTGCCTGGAGATGGTTCGGCAAGGAAAGCTGGACGGGATGTTCCAGTCGTGAGCCGTGATGCGCGGACTGAGGCCCGACGGGTGTGTTCTTTTCACTACACGGATCGTGCGGATGTTTGCGTACGGTTTTCTGTCGGTCGTGCTCGTTCTCTATCTCGCCGAGATTGGTCTTAGCGAAACAGTCATCGGCGTCCTCCTCAGCCTGACATTGCTCGGCGACACCGCTATTTCACTGTGGGTCACGACGGTAGCAGACCGAATTGGCAGGCGACGCATGCTAATCCTCGGGGCGTTGCTGATGCCGTTTGCGGGCGCGATTTTCGCGTTCACAAACAACATTATCCTGCTCATCGTTGCCGCGATTATCGGCGTCATCAGCCCGAGTGGCTACGAAGTCGGCCCATTCCTAGCGATTGAACAGGCAGCGCTCACCCAAACTCTCCCGGATGAACGTCGCACCGGAATCTTTGCCTGGTATAACCTCATCGGCTCGTTCGCAACGGCGCTCGGTGCGCTCGCTGGCGGCGCGCTTCCGCAGTTCCTGGAACGGGCAGGCACGTCCACCTTGAACAGCTATCGCGCCGTCGTGCTAACATACGCCGCCACGGGTGTGGTGCTGGCGCTGATGTTCGCACGCCTGTCGAATGCCGTCGAAGCGTCGAAAACAGATGCGCCTATCCCACAGACGCGCTTCGGCCTGCACCGCTCGCGTGGCGTCGTGTTGAAACTTTCCGCGCTGTTTGGTCTCGATGCATTTGCCGGCGGGTTCGTGATGCAGAGCATTGTCGCCTATTGGTTTCACATCCGCTTCGGGGTCGAGACGGCAACCCTTGGCGGAATTTTCTTTGGCGCCAATCTTTTGGCAGGCATATCGGCACTCGCGGCTGCGTGGGTCGCCCGCAAGATCGGACTCGTGAACACAATGGTCTTGACGCATCTGCCCTCGAATGTGCTGCTCATCCTCGTTCCGTTGATGCCGACCCTGCCGCTTGCAATCGCCGTGCTCCTATTGCGTTTCAGCATCTCGCAGATGGACGTGCCGACTCGGCAGTCCTACACGATGGCTGTCGTCGCTCCCGACGAGCGTTCAGCCGCCGGCGGCGTGACGGGCATCGCTCGCACTGTTGGCGCGGCGCTTTCGCCGGCGCTGGCAGGTGTGTTCATCAGCAACCCGGCGTTAATGAGTGCGCCATTCTTAGTCGCAGGCGGATTGAAAGTGCTCTACGATTTGCTACTCTTCCGGAGTTTTCGCTCAATTAGAGGAGCGACGTGATTCATCTGCCGGCGTTTCTCGCCGCTTCACTCGGTGCGCTCGTCACTACCTGGAGAACATTTGTCCGTGTTTCCTCTGGATTTTTCCTTGGCGCCCTACATCGAGAAGTTGCGCGACGCCAAACAATTGGCCGCCGCGCTTTCAACTGTCACCGCCGCAGTTGTGCGCGTGATTTTGAATCTCGCCGTCTCGTTTGGAGTCCATGTCATCTTTCCGCTGGCAGAAACGTCGACTTGTCGCGGTATCGCTCGAGTTGATTCCTGCAGCACTCGTGGACGGCCTCGCTGTCGGTATCGCCGTGATTTCCTTTCTTCTAATCGCCTTTTTGAAGAGCGATGTCGCTTTGGTAGCTGTGGGAGCAATGCTCGGTGGAATAATCTACTCGAGCATCCGCGCGTTTGCATGAGCTGTAGCCGAAATGGGCACTTCCGGCACATCGACTTGCGCTCTCGGCACGTGCTTATGCAAGGGATGATTGGATTCCTGGGATCGATGCCCCCGGGCTTGACATGACGTAGCGTCTTTGGCGCTAAAGAAGGCGGCGAAGACAGTGTTAGGTACAGTCCGTCTTCGCCGCGCTTCACCCACTATCGCGTTGAGGACAACGCGATCCACCCCAATCATTAGTATTTCTCGCCTTTTTCTTTGTGCTCTTTGGCTTCGTTGTGCTTGCTCAGCACCTTGCCGTTGGCGTTCATTTCGACGCCAATTTGTTTGCCGTTCTTTTCGATGACGGCCTCAAAGTTGGCGCCCTCTTTTTCCCAGCGGATAATGGTTCCGCCTTTTGCTTCCGCCTGGGCAGCTTGCTGCACTGCAGCTGGAACGTCAGAACTGTTGATGGTTTGCTCTTCGTGTTTTTCTTCGTTCGCTTGTGCGGTCACACCAAACACAAGTCCGGCACTGACCGCCGCTATTGTGAGCAGGTCTTTTGTTTTCATATCTGTTATTTTTTTGACCGTTGCGCTCCGACAGTGTTCGAAATTGATTTTAATTGAGAGTAAGACGCGGAACTTTATCCCGCCGGCTTCAAACGCGTGCATTCCGCTTCGTAGTCTTCAATTAACTTCACGATCTTGGATTGAAATGCATCCTGCGCTGCGTAAACGCTGCCAATGCCCTCGGCAAATGCCTTTTGCTTTAGCTCCTCCTCAATCGTCAAGCTGAGTTCAGCTAACTTTTCGATATTCGCTCGAGAATGAAACTCCAGCTCTTTAAGTTTGGACAGGACTGCAAGCGATTTCTCCAGCTGTGTCGGTTCTAGCGGCTGAGTTGGCTTTGCAGTTTCGGCCTTCGGAGTAGGGCGCTCGGCGACCGGGGCAGCCTCCTTCTTTTCGGTTTGGACGTTCTTGGCACGCTGCGACGGAGCAGGGCCAGTCTTAGAAGCATGCTTGTCCTTATGATGCTTCTCTTGGCTGACTTTTTTCGCGTGCGCGACGTTTCGCGGGTCTCCCATAGACTCTTTTATTGACGGCTCTCGAATGTTCGTTGGCCGTATATCCCACCGGGATTGCTCACTTCTTTGAAACTGAACAGTCCTTTACCGCAGTATGCACGATATCCGTGGCGAGCGGCTTCGTCGCCTTCGACGTCTATACAACATCTATAGGCGGCGAGTCCGTCCGCTTGCGGACAAAAGCACAAAAGCGAACGAGAAGCTGGCGCTAATTAATATTTCTCGCTCTTTGCCTTCTTCTGAGTCTTCTCAGGATGAGTCCCAAGGAATTTGCCATCGCTGTCGACCCGGATCGCCATTTCTTTTCCGTTCCGGTTCACGACCGCGTCGTAGCATTCCTTGCCCTTGCGAGTCTCCTTTGCGACACGAAGGATCTGATCGCTCCCGGCTTTTTCCTTGATAGTGGTTTGTGCCGGGGACGGTACGTCCTTCATATCTACAGGAGTTTCCTCTTGCGCCAAGGCAGCCGGTCCGAGCATGAGGCCGGCGCTGACGGTCATTGCCGCAATTAGTCTTGTTATCTTCATGGGCTGATTCCTTTGTAGTGAATATCTACCAAAGTACGGTTCGAAGATGAACGATGGTTTGCGCGTAGGAAAATGATCGCAACACACACACGGTCCGTTGGTGGACAGCCAATACTGGTTCAGAAAGTCCCTGGGACTTGCTGTCCCTTTCCGAAAATGTCACGCGCCGCTGCCCTCGCCCCGTGATTGCCGCACATACCGTGTACACCGCCACCAGGCGGGGTGGAAGCCGAACACAAATAAACTCCGTGAAGTGGAGTGCGGTAAGGCGTCGGACTCAGAATCGGTCGCGCAATTAATTGCATTATATTCGCCGCACCACCGTTGATATCGCCACCGGCTAAATTCGGATTCGATTCCCCAAGATCCGCGGCACTCAGTTTGTGACGAGCGAGAATGCAATCACGAAAACCGGGCGCAAACCGCTCGATCTGAGACTCAATTTTCTCGGACATGTCCATCTTGCAATCGAATGGAACGCGACAGTATGCCCAGAGGGTGTGCTGCCCTTTGGGTGCCCGAGTTTTATCAAAAAGACTTTGTTGCGCGACAAGCACAAACGGACTCTCGGGGATTTTCCCGTTTGAAACATCTCGTTCCGCGGCTGCGATTTCGTCGATCGTCCCGCCGAGATGAATTGTGCCGGCGAGACGACAGGCTTCAGCTTGCCATGGAATTGGAGAGCTTAGCGCGTAATCGACTTTGAAGATTCCAGGCGCGTGTCGAAACGATTCCAGCCGTCGGCGATAGCCCGATGGCATTCGCTGGCCAGCGATACGCAAGAATTCCCAGACGGAGACGTCCAGAATAATGGCGCGCGATTTCGGAAGCTTGCTCAGATCGTCAACCCGATGATTGACCTCGATCTTTCCGCCAAGTTCTCGGAGATGATTGGCGAGCGCGTTTGCAATTTGCTGCGAACCGCCGCGTGGAATTGGCCATCCCACGACATGCCCGGCAAGTCCGAGCACCAGCGCAAACGCAGACGAGCCTGGCGCTTCCAGGGGAAGAAATGAGTGCGCAGCAATTCCAGCGAAGAGTGCGCGGCCTGCTTCGTGCTTAAACAAGAACTTCGCGAGTAACGTTGACGGGCAAATTGCTGGAATGCCGAAGCGCGCAAGCGCGAACGGATGCCGCGGTAAGTGCAGCATCGGTTGGAGGAACTCATTAGCCAAGTGTTCCCAATTGCGCGCAAGCGGCTTCATCAGGCGCCGATAAGCTCGCGAATCATCGCGGAGTTGTTCTGCCGTAAGATCGATATTCTGATGCAGGCACGCCGCGGAACCGTCATCGAGCGGATGTGCCAGTGGGATTTCAGGTTGAATCCATGTAAGGCCAGATCGTTCGAGCGGAAGAGTCTTGAAAAATGGAGAACCTGCCGCGAGGGGATGGACTGCCGAGCATACGTCATGCACAAATCCGGGTAATGTTAGTTCCGCCGAACGCGCACCGCCGCCGATTGTGGCGTTCGCTTCGCAAACAAGAACAGAACATCCGGCGCGCGCCAGCGTGATCGCGGCCGCAAGACCATTAGGCCCTGAGCCAACTACGACTGCATCGTATTCAATCGGCATGTTGAGAAGATTGGGTCGAGTGCGCTCGACTTCCGATTATCTTTCGGTGCGGGGCATCCGGGCATGAAACGCGTCGGCATCTTGTTGCTTCAATTACTCGTCACTGCTGCCGGCCTTTGGTATGTCTTTCACGACGCCCAAAGGCGAGCGCAAATCGCGGATGCATTGCGACATGCCAGCATAAGCTGGGTATTACTTGGCTGGATTTGTTACAGCG
>JBKPLM010000238.1:0-3360 GCA_046731655.1 Verrucomicrobiota bacterium
CATCGGGGTCTCGCTTGGTAGCGACTACTACTTTGCGGCGGCTTAATGGCGTGTCGCGCATGGCATCGAACGCATTAATAATGAGATTGAGCAGGACTTGTTGCAGCTGAACTGGATCGCCTTGAACGGTCTGGAGATCCGGGTCCAGAAAAGTACCCACCTCGCAGGGGTGAAGCATGGCACTCGGTTTTACCATGCGCACCACGCTGATTACAATACCGTTTAGATTAATTCGGCGGTGGGCCGAGACGTCTTTTTTCACCATGCCCTGGATGCTGCGAATCACATCGCCGGCGCGGCGCGCATCGGCGACGATGTCACCGAGCAGTTCGTGAAGTTCGCGAAGATCGACCTTGCCGCGATCAATAAAGCGCTGTCCAGCTGCGGCGTTGCTCGTTATGCCCGAGAGCGGCTGATTCAATTCATGGGCGATCGAGGCCGTCAATTCACCCATCGCTGCCACTCGGCTGAGATGGCTCAGCTCGTCCCGGTTCTGCTGGATTTGGAGTTCCGCCTCTTTCCGGTCAGTGATGTCGAAAAGCACGCCGGTCATCGACACCGGCTTCCCCGCCTCATCATAGTAGCCGCGGCCACGAGCATCGACCCAGCGAATGGTGCCGTCCGTTCTCTGTGTCCGAAACTCAATCTGATATGGTAGCCGTAACTCCATTGCCTGACGCCACGTCTGTTTTACTCGCTCTGCGTCATCCGGATGCAAGGCTTTGTAAAATGTGTCGAGTGTTATCTCTGCCTCGGCCGAGACGCCGAATGTGTTCCGCGTTGCGCCGTCCCAAGTTAGTGTTTTTGCTACTTCATCCCAGTGCCAGACGCCCAAATGCGACCCTTCCGCGGCCAGGCGGAACAGATCTTGTGCCTCCTTTTGCTGCGTTATGTCTACGGAAACACCGATGAGCCGTTTGCCTTTGCCGTGCTTCCCGGCTACGCAGCGTCCACGCCCGCTGATCCAACGAAGAGTTCCATCCGGTAGCACGAGGCGATATTCAAGGGAGTACTCACCGTCCGTTTCTATTGCTTGCTTGATGGCAGACTCCCGAAGCGCACGATCGTCTGGGTGGATACGGCGTTGAATGATCGCTTCCTCGAGGCGCGCCTCGGGATCGATTTGAAACAAAACGCGCGCCTTATCAGACATCCAAAGCTCGTTCGTAGCGGTATCCAGCTCCCAAACTCCGGTATGCGTCGCCTCGGCCGCGAGAACGACTCGTTCCTCGAACTCGCGCAAAGCCTCATCCTTTTTTATTAGGTCAGTGATGTCCACGCATGAACCAATGTAGCCGGCGAAGTTTCCCTGCGTGTCATACCGGGCAACGCCCTGATCCGAAATCCAACGATATTCGCCATCATAACGTCTCAGTCGGTACTGCATCACAAACGATTCTCGAGCATCGAATGCCTCCGTGTAAATCTTGAGACATTTTTGTAGATCGTCCGGATGTACGCCTTCGGCCCAGCCATTTCCCAGTTCCCGTTCCAAGCTACGGCCCGTAAACTTCAGCCATGGTTTGTTAAAGAAGGTGCAGAGTTTGTCCACACCGGCCATCCAGATAAGGACCGGCGCAGCATCGGCCACGATCCGAAAACGGGACTCGCTTTCGCGCCGCTCGATCTCTCCAGCTGCGCGTTCCTCGATCACAGCAGCGAGAAACAACATTGGAATCGATAAGACGATTAGAAATATTTGGATTGAGAGCGTGTTTTGTTCGGCTGTTCCACCGGAGAACGGGCCATGCCCGTGGGATCCACTCCAAATTGTCAGGAAACCAACGATCGAGAGGGCGGTACTTGTTCCCAGTGCGCCGAATCGCGCCGCTGCCCAAAGGAGGAATGGCAGGGTCAGAAAGAGAAAAGCCGAATCTGCTCCCGGACCGAACTTATAAAGAACAGCGAAACTGATCGAGAGCAGACCAAAAAGGAGAAGGCATGCCTCCAGCCAAGAGGCACGGCCAGCTGTTTGCACGGCAAGAATCCCCTTCGTCGTCCACGTTACGATCAACGGTACTACTACTAATGCCGCCAGAGTGTTTGAAAAAAATCGTATACGGATCAACTCCCAGTAGCTGGCCTGGCCCCAAGCATTCCATCTTACGAAAGCCGCATCCAAAAACGACGACAGAAACGGACCGGCGAAAACCACACAAAGGCAAAAAATGCCCGCGTTGCGAAGGCTTGTGAACTGAATCGGTCCACGTACTAGGTAGCGCATCAGCCCCGCGCTGATGAGCGCTTCGGAGGAGTTGCTGATGAACCAGCACAAAATCATCGGCGGCGGAACTTGACTCTGCAATTGTGTCGCGCAATGCGCGGGAAACGCGGCCAGCAGCACGAACCACCAGATGCGTGGTGGCGTCAGCAAAAGCGCTGCCACCAGGATCGAATTTGGAGGCCACAGGACCGAAACCGGATACGGCTGGAAGGTGAGCGCAAAACCGATCTTGGCGCCCAGATAATATCCAGCGAACACGCACAACCCGATTAGTGGCAGTCGCCACTCAAAACGGTTCACGTTCCGCTCTGCGGGTTGAACGCTCGCGGCTTCAAGCGATTGGGAGACACCCTTCATCTCTGGCAAACCTTATGGTTTCGAGAGCCACCTAATGTGGCAGTTGCGATTGCAGTATGCCAACAACCACAAGATGCGCGCCCTAGGTAGCAATACTTTCCCACGGCACCGTACACTATTGCACTCCCGTGCCTACATTATTGCACTCCCGTGCCACGGGTAAAAGCCTTATATACCGTTAGAGCAATTCTGCAACCGACTGGAATAATTGGCTTCGCTGCAGCGGTTGACAGCCTGGGCAATGATTACACCGCTCGTGTTAGCATTCAACAATCCATGTCTTTTGAACAAATGTTTTGACTGACTATTGCGCGTTCGGATATACGACGGATATACGACCTTCGTCCAATAGAAGCCGCCGGAGAGAAGGTGTTACTATGCGGCGAATACAAACCAAAGGAGACACACTATGAACAACGTTAAGAAAATTGTAGTTCTACTGCTTGGCATCGGCGTGATGGCGGGATTCACGCAGGCGGCGACCAATGAATCAAAGCCAGACGCAACCTTGCGCCTGAGCGGGGGTTCATTCGCCCTCGGAGTCGGTTTTAGTTGGGGGTCAGGGACGCTGGCCTACAAGGGCAAAAACTATCCGGTCAAGGTGAACGGACTATCGGTAGGCAAAGTCGGTATGACAGACACTTCCGCGTATGGCGAGATTTTCAACCTAAAGCATCTTCAAGATTTCAACGGTCATTATAGTTTCGGTGCCGCGGGCACCCGCGGTGTGACTATTGCCAAAGGGAAAGCTGGCACCCTCATGTCAAATCAGGCCGGTG
>JBKPLM010000239.1:0-10333 GCA_046731655.1 Verrucomicrobiota bacterium
TAGGATGAGAAGTACGATTCACGATTCCGCCAATGCGCACTGAACCGGTCTTCTTCGGATTGAATGGATCGGACACGTCATATTGCAAGAACTCACCCGTTCCCCAGCAGGAGACGTACAGGAATTTGTCGTCGAGCGATAAATCGATGTCTGTCACGAGCGGGGGCACCGCCTTAAAATCCTTCAGCAACGGTGGCAGCTTCGCAGGATCGGCGGGTTCGGCAGGAATTTCGATCACTTTCTTGAGATCCCATGCCCCATTGTGGTGGTGCCACAGCCAGACTGATGCAGATAAATCTTTAAGCGAAACGACAACACTGACGAAACCGTACGCCTTGGTCGGGTCATGGGCAGGACGCATCTCGAGGACCATTTGTTGCTCACCGCCCAAATCGAGTGTCTGCACATGGCGGCGGCGGCGCAGGTCCCAAATGTGTATTTGATGTCCGTATTTACCGCCGAGCAAAAGATCGGGTTGCACCCCACTTTCGATCATGTTCGGCGTGCCCCATTCGCTGGTGAGCAGCGTGTCGAATCCCAGATGCCACCAGAAATCGTAATGCAAAAATTGCGGACCTCGGTTCATCTCCCATTGGCCCAAAATCTCGAACGTCTCGCAATCGAGCATGAAAATGCCCCCGGGCCCGTCGCCGTTTGGCGCCCCAAGGGCGCTAACGTAAATACCCTCCGGTCCACAATGAATCGTGTGCGGACGCGAATAATTAGCGCGTCCAAAAACTTCTTCCGGTTCGATCACTTTCACGATCTTCGGTTTTCGCGGATTGGGCTTGGTATCGATAATGTGAATGCGAGACGAGCGTAGCCCGGGCACAACCAGGTAACGGCGCTCGACGTGCGGGTGCGGCGCATACGGACAAAGGGCTGAGCTACAGGCATTCCAGCCGAAATGATGCAGCTCATCACCGAACTCTGGCATTGTGACTTTGCCGACTTGCTCGCCATGGGTGCGTGAGTCAGGATCAACATCGACAACCAAAAGCGCGTCGTTCAGTTTGCTGCCGGGCGGATTAAGCGCCGCCACGAACGCGTATTTTTCTGGTGGCGCTTGCATCGCCAGCCGGGGTGAAGGGTAAAACGTCGGATCTGGTTTTAAGAGTGGCATAACATCCTTTCTGTCTGGACTGCATTTTGAATACGCTTCAAATGCGAAAGCTCAAGCACCAATCCGACGGCACACATAAACGACCTCAGAAAGTGACGTAACTCCCAATGCCGTGTTGTTGCTCCCGACGGTCTTTTAAGGAGAGCCTGATGACCAACCGGCGTATTAGCGCTCAAAAACGGTAGCCGTGAAGTTCTATTTCTTTGGCAAACACTTTTTCTACGATCCGCCGTTGTTCGTCGTTGAATACTTGCTGATACGGTCTGCGATCAGTGCGGTATTCCGATTTTTCCGCGACACCCAGTGTTCCATCGAAAGGAATGTTTAGTTGCGAAAAGACTTCGTTGAGCTCGGCGGGCAGATTCTCATACCGCAGAATACGATCGACGATGATTTTTGTTCCGGAGCGATCGGTATACCGGAAATAGTTAATAGGGAATCGGCCGCGAGCCAGATATTCGTCGAGTGAAAGCGAACCGGCGGCACGAGCTGCGTGCATATGGTAGTGAGACAAAACTTTGTCCCAGGGATTTCGTTCCACGCAAAACTTGAAATAACTATTCCAAACTTCGCGAGGAACTCGCTTCTGTACCTCAAATGCCGGCATGTGCCGGTAAAACTTCTCGCGACTGGTTATCGAATGTCGCAACGTGGAGAAGATCTTTCCTGGCCTTTCGAGGATTTCGGGGATCGGGTTGATGAATCCCAGGTAATTGCGCGGTTGATGCCCTTCGACGGGCGGTTCAATAGGCGTCAGGATGTCTGTTGGTCCGCAGTGTTTTGAAAGAAAGGCCTCGATACTCGTTCCTGCTGTCTTTGCCGTCTTGATAAAGATGAATTTGTATTTGTGGGACAGGATCATCGAGCGTCAGTGCTTCCCTGCCGGCAATAGGTCGCACGACTGGTAAATAACCGCCAGTATTGGCCTAATTCGGCGACGCGCCGTAAAATAATTCCACAATTGTGCGCACATGATTTCCTTTCAGAAACGCTTCTTGTTCGTTCACATTCCAAAAACGGCAGGTAATTCGATTCAGAGCGTCCTGCGTGAGTATTCCGAGGATGAGTTATTGGCTTTACGGAGTGAACAGGACGGGATCGAGCGCTTCGGGCTGCGCAATCCGAAGTACAAAATTAAGAAACATTCAACGCTCGCCGAATACCGGGACGCCCTCGGAGAAGCCGAGTTTGGCAATCTCTACAGATTTACGTGTGTGCGAAATCCGTGGGACCGGATGGTCTCATATTATTTTACTCCTACGCAAAAAACGGACGCCTGGGATAGGGAGAAATTCAAAAAGATCATTTTAAGCGCTCTGTCGGCCTCAGATTATCTCCGGTTGGATAAGGACGAAAAAGATCCGTTCGGTAACGTCGATTACGTCATGCATTTTGAGAGTCTGGCCGATGATTTTGGCAAGGTCTGCGCGGCGTTAGACATCTCGCCGATGAAGCTGCCGCAGTACAACCGCTCCAACCGCGAACATTATTCGAAATACTACGATAACGAGCTTCGCGAATTGGTGTGCGCGCGGTTCGCCCTGGAAATCGAACGTTTTGGCTATGCGTTTGAACAGCGGTAAAAACTACAATTTTCCGAGCGTCACGTATTCGCCGTTCGCCTGGCGAAACCATTCGGGCAACTCAATCCCTGCCGCTATCACGCTCTCGTAGCAGTTCTGGGTGATTATTCCGCCCCGGGTGCTCTCGCCAAAAACCGCGAAGTTTTCTCTAGTCACAAACAACCGGTGCTCGGGTAACTTTGGGATGTCGTTCTTAAGTTCATCCATCGCTTTCGCACTCGGAATGTGATCCGGCAGATGGGTAAAGAGGTAGCGAAGCACTTTGGCGCGCAGGATTTGATGAATCCATATCTGGTACCAGGCTCTTCGCTCGAAGTAAACATCGCCGAATGGATTCTTAACTTTGCGGGGGAAGAGCGTCAGCCTGGGATTATTCAGGGTCGCGCGGCATCTGCAGAATAGGAGCCCATCCACTTCCGGAGAGCGCATGGCGTGAGAAATCAGGCTCGCGATTTTGTCGGTGGCGAGTTGGATGGGGTATTTGTCATCCACACACCAATAAATCCATTCTTCGTCGTCGATCTCCGTCAGTAAATGTAAGACACTTCCCTTAATATCCGAGGGAGCGGTGAGAAACTTAACGCGTTCGCTGTCTGTACCGCCAAGCTCCTGATATGGAACATGAAAAACAAACGGATGATCCGGCCATAACCGGTCATATTGAAAAATTAGGTGCTCTGTGATTGCTCGATAGCGGTCGCACGTGAGCACGATCGCTTTTATTTTATCAGGCAAACTCATAGCCAAACCGCTCTATATCGACTTTGAACTTGTTCGCGATGATGTCCCTGGTTCGTGGCGTGTAATATTCAGTGTAATGCCGCGCCCTTGGATTGGGTCTTTGATGGGGCAAGTTCTCGCTCACACCCAGCTTCTTCGCCACAAAAGCCCAGTCCTCGTCGAGCCGTTCGAATTTCCCGATGAAATCGGCCAGCACATTTCCATTCGGATCGACGAACCAATCCAATTGGTAACGTTGCGGGGATGAATGAACACAGGTCGCGCTGCTGTATTGAATCCAATCCACAAATTCGTCGAACGTCATCTTGTCTCTGAGTTGTAGCGCCTCAGTGCGCTCAAAAAGAGAGACGACGCGGTCCCACGGATTGCGAACGAATCCGAATTTGAAGTAGGTCTCGAATTGTTTGCGTCCGATTTCTCTCCGGCGCTCTTCCGGAAGTAACAAATACAAAGAGGCCAGGATCCGATTTTTTCTTCCGCCGTAGCGCGTCCAATAGCTCTCCATTTGATTTTTGATCTGCCACAAATTCAGATGTGGTCTCCAAGCCTTACCGAGAATCGCGCGAATGCTGGTCGAGCCTGTCTTGGGAACTTCTACGAAAATGCACTTGTACTCATGAGAGATCATGGGCGGGGGCGTGTCATTGTACATTGAAAAATCTCGCAAGCATTAGAAAGTGATGCTCCCCGAGGGTCGGTAGCTCAATCGGTAGAGCAGCCCCGAAAGCTTTCGGGGTTGGTTCTGCGTTGAAAATTTCTGCAGCCAATCCAAACTGGAACACGACGCGGGTCGGTAGCTCAATCGGTAGAGCAGCGCCCTTTTAAGGCGTTGGTTCCGGGTTCGAGTCCCGGCCGACCCATTCCACTAAATCGCGCAGCGAATTCTTAGGTCGATTCAATCGAAAGACCGACAAACCAGCGGCGCTGGCCGCTTCCCAATCCCGTTGTGGATCGTCACCGACGTGAAGGACCTCGTTCGGTTTTAGATCGAGTAGCTTCAACGCCCGCTGGAAAATTTCCGGATCAGGTTTGTCCGCCCCGATTTCGCTGGAGATGAAAATGTGCGCAAAAAAATTCGAGATACCAAGGTGCGGCAGAATGAGCCGTAAGCGCCCATCGAAATTTGAGATTACGGCCAGCTGAAGACGGGGCTGCAATTGCTCGAGAACGCCCGGAACTTCAGGATAGAGCTCCCAGACACCGGATTCTGCGAAATGTTCGTAGGCGATTTCGAAAAAATTATCGCGATCGAATTCGCTCAATGAAGGCGCGACCTGATCAAGGACAAGACCCACAAGCTCACGCCACCAACCTTTGTCATCGTTCTGACGCGGGCCATCGATCGCAGCGCGGCGCGGCATTTTCTTCCAAGCCGAATAAAACGCGTCATCGAGCTGGTGCGTATCGAGCTTAAGGCCCACCTCATTGCCCACGAGCGCGTAGTGATGGCCGACCGTTCCGTTCAAATGAAACAGCGTGCCGACCGCATCGAAAAAGATCGCTTTGATCATAAGGAGCCAAACGCTCAACTCCGAGAAATCGCCAGCAAGCGCCCAACGCTTAACGTTCAACATCCAACGCCGAACACCAAGTCATCATTTTGCTTGGCAAAATCACTCGGTGCGCGTTGCATGAGGCAGGGCGATGAATGTTGTTAACGAGTCGCTGGCCTTGCCGAGGTGGACGCAATCAGCTGGAGAAGAACTGGCGAATAGTATTAGCCACGGGATCGGACTAGTAGGTGCGATGATCGGCACGCCGATTCTGCTCTTGGCAGCGTTTCGCCATGGCAACACCTCTTTTCTCATCGGCACAGTGATTTTTACTGTAACCATGTTGCTGCTGTATCTGGGATCGATGCTCTACCATGCCTGGCCTCGCACGCGCGCGAAATTGTTTCTTCAAACGCTGGACCATTCAGCGATTTTCTTGCTGATCGCCGGAACGTACACGCCTTTCGCTCTCGGTCCGTTGCGCGGCTCTGGCGGCTTGACCATGCTCGGCATCGTCTGGGCCCTCGCGTTTTTCGGTGTCATTATGAAAGCAACACGCGGCACGCATCGTCATCGGAAACTTGCGATGACTCTCTATCTCGGTACGGGATGGCTTGGACTCATCATTATTCGTCCGCTCGCGTTGGCGATTCCGTGGTCGGCCGTGCTGTGGTTAGTCGCCGGCGGCATTGCTTACACAGCCGGCACTTTATTTTTCGCGAATGAGCGGCTACGCTATGCGCATTTCGTCTGGCACTTGTTCGTGCTTGCGGGCACAGCGTGCCATTTTGTGGCCGTGCTTACATGCGCAGCTTAACAGTAAGGTGGCACGCCTAAGCGCTGTATGAACAAGCATGCACTGGGTCGCATCAGTTGGACAAATTCGCGTGGTGGGCGGAACAGTTGGGATGCTTCCGGTTGAGCATAACGATCCAGTTAACGCGAAGATTCTTGCAATTTCGGAGGATAAAATCGAAGGATTCGTCCGCGAGCCGTTTGTGGAAATCGCGAACCGTTCGGGTATAGCCGTCGACGTTGTCATGGCGCGGATTGCCGCGATGTTACGCGCGGGAACGATACGGCGCGTCCGGCAAACTTTGCTTGCGACGAATCTGGCTGAGGGCGCGTTGGTAGCGTGGAAAGTTCCCGAGGACAAAGTCGACACCGCCTTCGATTGGATGTTTCAACACGATCCTTTTTCGGGACACGTCGTGCTGCGCTCCACGGACACTGCCAGCGCTGGGTCTGACTACAAACTTTGGACCACTGTAAAAGTCCCCCGCGGATTTTCACTGGGAGAGCATTGCGAATTGCTGGCAAAAAAAGTCGGGGCCGAACGTTTTCGCCTCATGCCGGCAAAAGGGATTTTTACTCTCGGAGTGGGACACGTTCGCCGGAAATCGATTGAGCCGGGCAGTAAGGCAGATCAGCCGGCAAAAATGGTTCCGGTGCGGATCGTCAATCTGAGCGAGCGCGAATGGAATGTCCTGCTACTCCTCAAGCGCGAATTCGCACCAGAGGAGATCGGGCCGTCCCCGTGGGTTACGCGTGCTAACGAAGCCGGGGTGCAACTGGAAGAATTCTTTCGCGTGGCAGAAGCATTGAACGAGCGAAAAATCATCGGGCGCTTTTCAACGTTTCTGGAACACGTGAAACCATCCGCGGGGGGTGTGCGGGTCACTCGGTTCAACGCGCTATATCATTGGGCGGTGCCGCGAGGTCGTGAAATCGAAGCGGGCGGCGAAGTCGGACGGCATCATATTCTGACGCATTGCTACTGGCGCGAAGCTGGCCCGGAATTCAAGAACGTTAACATCATGGCCGTGGCGCACGGCACTGATAAGCAACTGCTGCTCGATCACAAAGCGGCCATTGATCGACATCTTCACTCCAGCAATATCCCAGTCTCGTACACAAACGTTTTCTGGGGTGGACGCAGTGAGATCAAGCCTTCGGAAATTTCACCGCACATCTACCGCGATTGGCTCTCAGAGCAGGTAAAAAGTTGGAGAGTTACAGAATTGTAGCCGCGGGCGTTGACCGGGGCAGCGCTGTGCATGAATCGTGTGAGCGGGGCGAGCTCAGGGCGCTCGGCTACTATCCCGCGCTCGCAAACCTTGCGCGATAGGTCCGATCCAGGTTGCGCAAGAGAGCGACGGCAAATCTTTGGCGATCGACTTGCTTCCCAAGCGCCATTGCGAGGGAGATTGCCGTGCTTTGCAGTTCCCTCGGAAAATCTTCGCGGGATTGATTCACATTGACGCCGATACCGGCGATAGCCAAATGCGCTGCTTTTTCCTGGGCCCGCATTTCTACCAGGACGCCGGCGACCTTGCGCCCATCGATTTGTACGTCATTTGGAAGCTTAATTGTAGGCTTGAGAGAGAATTCGTTTTGGATTGCATCGGAAATAGCTTCCGCCGCCCAGGCAGTGAGTCGCGGTGAATTCGAGAGGTCGATCTTCGGTCGCAAAAGCATCGAGAACCAAAGTCCTTGGCCTGCTGTCGATTCCCATCGATTGCCGCGCTGACCGCGCCCGGCGGTTTGATGTTCAGCGAAGACAACGAGGCCCTCCTTTGAGTTTACATTCCCGACCTGCAAAATCGCATCGTTCGTCGAGCCAGTCTGCTCGAGCACGATGATCTCCCGGCCGATTACATCGCTGGTGAGTCCAGCCCGCAATTCCTTGGCGACCAGCCGATCTACCATTTCAGTCAGGGACATGGGTCATTTCCAGGCCAATATCGATCGCGCGCGCGGCGTTCGTTAGGCCACCGACGGAAATGTAATCGACCCCCGTTGCCGCGATACGCTTCACGTTTTTCAGCGTGACGCCGCCACTTGCTTCAAACTGGATATTGTTTTTCTTCAGGGCGACAGCCTCTCGCATCTGTGCGGTTGTCATGTTGTCGAGAAGAATGACGTCTATCCCGTCAACTTCGGCAAAAGCGCGCGCTTGCTCCAGGTCATCCGCCTCCACTTCGATGCGGATGTTTGGTTGTTCTTTACGAAGCTGATGAATTCGATCAGCAAAACTGGAAAGCCCTCCGAAGCTCGCCAAGTGATTATCTTTCACCAGCACCATGTCGTACAAGCCGAAGCGATGATTAACACCGCCGCCTGCGACCACTGCAGCCTTTTCCAATGACCGGAGCCCAGGTGTGGTTTTGCGCGTATCCAGAACCTTGGCCGGATGGTTGCCAACGGCATCAACAAATTGGCGCGTGAGCGTTGCTATGCCGCAGAGACGTTGCAAAAAATTCAGCGCGACGCGTTCCGCCTTTAGAATCGAACGCGCTAAACCGCGCACTTCGATAATAATGTCGCCAGCGACAACTTCATCGCCGTCGCGGCGAATAATCTGGATGTCTATTGAAGGATCGACTCGCCGAAAAACTTCCGTTGCGGCTCCCGTGCCGGCAACGATGGCATTTTCACGCGCGGTAATGCGTCCCGTTGCATGAAGCGTTTCGGGTACGAAAAAATCAGTCGTGATATCGCCCTGGCCGATATCCTCGTTGAGAGACGCAGAGATGGGATCGTAACGATCTGGATTCATCGAAAATTGCTGAGCACTGGCTTGACGAAATGGATTGTCCGGATTTCAAAAGTTTCCGGGCGAGCTAGGAACGATAAGCGCGAAACCCCGGCGCGTCTATCAAACGCCCTCGTGTAGCATGCGGCAAATCGAGTAGAACCGAAACTCCGAGCACAGAATTTGCTCAAATAAGAAAAAGATTCGGGCAGCGCACGCTAAGGAGAAACAACGAATATAAGAAAACGTGCAACCGCCCGAATCGCCTTAACCTGTTGAGTTTGACAGTCCGTAGCGGCGCGCGTTCAACTTTTTTACGAAAAATCCGTGTCTGACCGTTAGTGAATGGAAGTCAGGCATTTACGGAGTGTATGTAAATGCCCAGCCACTATAGAAGATTCCTCTGAGCACCGTTCCCGACTCGTGCTGCTTCGTCACGAACCTCTTGGAGCAGCGATTTAAATTCACACTGCTCCATCGCACGGACCAGGTTGGCATAATCGGGTTCGATCCGAAGCTCGTCGATCGGTACCGGCAATTCCAGATGGCAATCCAGATCAACCATTTTTCGGTTTTCCAAGACTTGGTCGCGAGAGTTGGCGAGCTTCTCGCGAGTTCGCGCACTTTTCACTTTGTCGACATTGGCGAGCAAGACATCGAGCCCGCCGAATTCACGAATTAAGGCGGCAGCGGTTTTGCGGCCCAGGCCGATCCCAGGGATGTTATCGACCGAATCGCCGGCCAACGCTAGGACGTCGCCAATGAGACTCGGCGCAACTTCCCATTTTGCAGCGACCTGATCTTCGCCCAGCAAGGCGAATGCGTCCCTAGGTGAGACAAGATCTGCCTTCGCTGTGGAATAAACTTTTACGCAAGGGCCGACGAGCTGATACAAATCCTTGTCATTGGTCGCGAGCACAACTTCCATCCCGGGTCGTTTGCATGCAGCGATGGCGTAGCAACCCATCAGGTCATCAGCTTCTGTGTTGGGCAGAGAAATGTTTCGAAAACCCAACAATGCCGTTAAAGTATCCTGGATGAATTGCAGCTGCGGGACCATTGGCTTGGGCATTTCCTTGCGCGTTTCCTTGTAGGCAGGCTGGAGTTTTACTCGGTGTTCCGGCATTCCTTCGTCCCAAAAAACCGCGCCTAAATCCGGTTGCAGATGTTTGACCATCAGTCGCAACGTTTTTGTGAAGCCGAAAATCGCGTTGGTCGGTTCGCCCTTAGAATTCGAAAGATTCGGAATAGCGAAAAACGAGCGATAAACGTAATAGTGGCCATCGATAAGCAGCAGTTTCATCGTAGAGGCTGACAATGGATTCTGAACGCATGATACAGGATGATCAAGGAGTGACCGAAGAATGGGTTGTGCGCGTTGATGGCAGAGAATACGGCCCGGCCAACATCGACACCCTACTGGAGTGGAAATCGGAAGGCCGAGTTCTTCCTGCAAACGAAGCTCGCCGCGCGAATGCCGAGCTTTGGACTTTAGCAGCGCAGATTCCCGGGCTATTCGACGTGGAGGCGCTCGCCACCGCCAGCGCCCCGCGGCTGACAGCTTCGGCAAGCACTGGGCAGCCTTCGCCGTCGCTACCATCTCGCGGCTTCGGTCAGATTTTAACCGAGACGTTTCGGATCTATGCGAACGGCTTTCTTCAATTCTTTTGCCTTACGCTCTTAGTAGTTTTGCCTTCGGTATGCGCGCAGTTAGTCGCCATGTGGACGCAGACCGGGCAGGCCTCGAAGACCGATTTGCGCGTTCTCGCTGCGGGGGGCTTTGCTTTTTTGATGCTTATCTTTTCGATAGCGATGTGGCCTATTTACGTAGCGGGCATTCAAATCTTCACCGCGGAAA
>JBKPLM010000240.1:0-6658 GCA_046731655.1 Verrucomicrobiota bacterium
TCTGGCGCCACGCATCGCGCAGATGCAGCAGGCGCTAACTCCTGTGCGGGATGCGGTGGGGACAGTCGGCAACGCAGTGAGTCTGCTGAACTCGCTACCAATGATGGCCGACCGTGCTCCGCGATTGGCGGCGCTGGACGAGACCTTTAACGGTCTCGAAGGGCTGTCCGCGGACGCGATGCAACTGCGCGGCACATTACGCGCCCTGGTAGTGGAGCAGAAGAGTGACATCGCCCCTGAGACTGTTGCCGCGCTCAAAAGGATCACGAAGCGCATCGACACTAGGCTTGGTGAGGTGCAGAAAAATGTTCAGGTGGTGCGTGCGGACGTGGCGGCGTTGAAGGACCGGCTGGACAAGCGAAAGTCGCGGCTATTGTTCGTATTTAATCTGCTCGCGCTGCTATCGACCCTGATGCTGGCTTGGATCCTTTACACCCAGGTCGTCGTCATCAAGCACCACTGGGCCCGCGTGCGGCCGCCGCGGCCAAACCGGCGCCCGGCGACGATGAGTTAGCCTCTTACCATCGACTAAGCGCATGAGATGGGGAGAACTCAATGCCACCAGCTAAGCTCAGCGGGAAATTGTCAGGCTACTTTCGTTCTTCCGATTTGAGGAACCTTAATCTTGTGAGTCCCCCTCCAGATCATCCTCAGTTATTTTCCAAGTTTTATCGGGGTTGTACCGGTTCATGCTTTGAAACGCCTTCAGCGTATCCGCCCCAAGATCTTTTTGGTACACGACTCCGTTGGAGCCAACGATGAAGGTCTGCACTCCCGTAACCCGATACTGGGCCGGTGCTGCTGCAAGGGCGAATCCGCCGATCATTGCTTCTTCCACGACAAGCCGGCATGGGACGAAGGTCTTATTGAGGATGCGGAGACTTTCTGCTCTCATTAGCATTTAAGTCTCTGACCATCTTATGAAATTAGTGAAAATCCTCGCGCTCTCTGTCGCCTTGCTCACCACCGTCCAGGCGATGCAACAACCATCGTCTCATACCAAAGGCACGCCCACCGAAAAAGCGACCGGCCAACTCAAGCCAGGCCAGTATTGGTGGAAACCGCAGCTCTCGCCGAGCGGCCCGCTCATGGTGCTTGTGAGTATCCCACAGCAGACGATGCACGTTTATCGCAACGGCATCCTCATTGGCCGCTCAACCGTGAGCACGGGCTCGAGAGGCAACGCCACACCGGGCGGCGTCTTCAGCATCCTTGAGAAAAAGCAGGAGCACTACTCGAAAAAATACGACAACGCTCCGATGCCAAACATGCAGCGGCTAACCTGGACCGGCATTGCCATGCACTCGGGGAATCTGCCCGGCTATCCAGCTAGCCATGGTTGCATCCGACTGCCCTACGATTTCTCGCAGTTGCTTTTCCGTGAGACGTCGAAGGGTGGCACCGTGGTAGTGGGTGATGGCAAAACGCCCGTGCCACATCTTGCATCGAATCCTGGGCTGATGCTTGCGCCGAAAGATTTTACGCCGGAGATGCTGCGCCCGCTCGCGCATAACGCCTATGACTGGAACCCGGAGCGCAGCTCGAGCGGACCAATCACGATCGTCGTCAGCGCCGCTGACCGCGCGCTTTACGTTTATCGTAACGGCAATCCCATTGGGCGCGCGTCTGTCGAGATTGAGGGACGCGGATCGCTCGGGGACCATGTCTACTCGCTGCTTGAAGGCACAACCGATCGACAAAGCTCGCTTGCTCCAGGCCGTGCCGCGCGTCGATGGATGACCGTGACAAACAGGGGTCATAGCGTTCCTGCTGAGAAGATTGCTGCGCGCCTCCGCATCAACCCGGAGTTTGCGCAGAAGGTTTACGACACCCTGCAACCGGGCACGACTGTCATCATTACTGACCAACCGGTCGTGCGGAGTCGCGGCAATGCCGCGATCCTCGAGGGCTGAGCCGTTACTACTCCGCTATAGGCTACGGTTTGCAGCCTCAGTTTGTGTCCTAGATCGGAATTTCCATTCCTTCGCGGGCAAGCACCGCGTTGGGAAACCGTTCTCGACATAATTTCTCGATGCGCTCAAGAAACTCGTCGTCGTGATCGGGGTCGTGATGCGTGAGGGCCAAGCGCTTCACCCCGGCCATTTCCGCAAGTTGCATGGCTTGATCGAAGCTGCTGTGTCCCCATCCGCGCCGTTTCTGCAGTTCCTCGGCCGTGTATTGCGCGTCATGGACTAACAAGTCGGCGCCGCGAGCCAACTCCGCCAGGTGCGGATCGATTTGCAGGCCATGCTCGATATCCGTGCAAACGACGAGCACTTTGCCATTTCGCTCGATCCGGAGACTATAGGCTCCGCCAGGATGGTTATGTCTTTGAGCGGTTACTACGGTTTCCACATTGTTGATGCCGGTGAAATGTTCGCTGGCATCAGCGATTTGCAGAAACTCGAAATTGGCTCCCATGTGATCCAATTGGACAGGGAAATATTCGGCCTGCATTTGGACTTCGAAAATCTCCCGCAAATTGCTAACCGTTTGGTATCTGCCAATCGCCAGTAGAGTGATTTTCTGCCTGGGATCGTAAGCCGGGGCAAAGAACGGAAAGCCCTGGATGTGGTCCCAGTGAAAATGCGTGAACGCGATTACGATTTGTTCTTGTTCGTGGCCGATCGCTCGCAGGTCTCTGCCCAGATTTCGCAATCCCGTGCCTGCGTCAATGATGGCGATCCGGTTCGTATCGGTGAATGTGATTTGGAGACAGGTGGTGTTGCCGCCGAATTGCTGAAACCCGGCATCGCAGACGGGAATGGATCCTCGGGTACCATAAAACTTAAGTTTCATGGAATCGTTTCGTGAAGTTAAATCCCCGGCTCGCGAGTATCAAGCTTGCAAACTCTTGCGAGGTTTCTCGTTAGGCAAAAGTTGCTACAGCGTGACTGCTTGCAAAAGCTGGAATTGCAGCCTGGTTCCCGGGTTAACCACTGTTGTGCCAGCGGTATGTCCATAGCGCGCCTGACGCGCCGTCTGTGGAGGGGCGCCCGGTTGGATGTCGTCAGTCTTTACTGGGATCCTGCGTCCATTTATATCGATCGAAGCGAGTTCCACAATCAGTGGCCCGGATTTGCGCGGATTGGCACGAGACGACGTGATCTTTCCAAACGCTTTGGTTCCAGCTTTCAATACGACGTTTCCCCTAACAGAAACGTTCTGCGCGAGCTTTGCCTCAAAACTCCTGCCTACGACAGTCTGCGAGCTGATGAGACTTACCGTACTTACTATCAGCGTTGTTCCAGCGGGGATCGTGGCCGCACTTAAAGGTGAAGCTGCAAAGCACGCGCAAATTGTAGCGATAATTGTAATGGCTTTTCGGATCATATTGGTTGAACGGTTGATATTTAAGGTTCTAACAGAAGGAAGCACGGGAAATATTTACTGCGGAGTTTCGTAAGGCGGTTCGGCTGTAGCGATCGGCGTAGTTTGCATTGGTGGATTGATCATTAGGAAAACCATGGCTGCGACAGCGGCGGCCGCGAAGTCGGCCAATAGATAAATCCAAATATTTGACCAACTCGAAATGCCAAGAAGACAAATGCCTAGGGCGACTGCGGGATTGAATGCGCCGCCCGAAATATCGCCGACCGCAAACGCGCCTGTCATGACGGTCATACCGATGGCAAGCCCGTAAAATGAATTCCCAGATGTGCCTTCCGCCGTCGCGGTGTTCAACACGACGTAAACAAGCGCAAACGTGAACAGAAATTCGGCAAGCAACGCCGGACCTGTCTTAGGCATGATTGCTGTTACAGGCACTCCGCCGCGAAGAACCTTGATTGTGAGCAGCGCAGCAATCGCCGCCGCAAGAAATTGCGCAATCCAGTAGGGCACCACGTCAACCGGTTTAACTTTACCCCGAATCAGCACGCCGAGCGTTACGGCAGGGTTGTAGTGGGCACCCGAAATATGTCCGCCGGCGAACACCATCACCATCAGAGCCGCGCCGATGGCGAGCGGCGCAATCACAGCTGCGCCGGCGCCAATGCCGGTGCAGCCGATCGTCAAGACAAGAAAGAAGGTTCCGATGAATTCTGCGATGTACTTGTTCATGTCGCCAGATTTATCAGGTTACTTGTGGGTTGACTATCATGAATGGTCTTTCGCCGCGAGCAGTTCGAGCGGGACACCGAGCCATTGCGCGGCTTCTTTGCGATCCCGGAAAACGCGAACGTTGATCGGAGAACCTTGAGTTATTGAGGCATGCAAGCGGCCATAATCAGCCACGGTAGAATCGGTCGCGAGAATCGCTGTCTTTATGGCCGGACGATTACCATAGAACTGCCGACGATAGAGAGAAACGCGGCGGATGTATTCCAAATTGAGATCAACTGTGTCGACTGCAACCGTATCCAAGTAGCGATTAAACGGCCTCTTCAACGTGAACTCGAGCTCTCCGATGAGACTGATGATTTTGTTGATAGCCGTCCTGTTCAGCAGACCTCGCGGTCTATATATGAGCAGACGAATGTCTTCGTGAAATTCGACGTCAGGCGGCAGAGGCAGTTTCATTACTCACTAAAGTTCTCTTTTCCTGCTAAGAATCCTTCCTCCCTAAAATACCCACCACCATGAGGACCAGCATGTATAACACTAGTTTAACTTTCATAGGTGTGTTGAGTTTGTTAGTGCTCGCTCGGAAAAGTCTGACTACTTGGTCGCAATAGGGAAAATCGTTTTCCAATCGTCCTTCATACTCACGACCGTCCAGCCGTTCTCCTTCGCCTCGGCCATGAGCGCGTCGCTGAAAGTGCCGATCTTCGAGTCGGCACCGTAGGCCCACTCGCGTTCGGCATCGTCGTGATGCACCAGCCCCATAAACCGTGCGCCACGGCCGCCGGCCGTCCACTCCAACATCTGTTGATCGCCGGTCGAATTGCCAAACGCGAAGATCGGGCGCTGACCGATGAAACTCTGGATCCCTTCCGGCTTTCCCGCCTTGTCATCAATGAAAAGAACTTGCGGCAACTTAGTCAGTATTGGCGTGCCGTTTCGCATTTCGTATTTGAGTTTCCCCATGCTGCCTATGATTTGGTCAGGCGGGATCCCGTACGCACTGGGCGCGAACGCGCGCATAAACTCCACGCCACCGCCGGAAACGATGAAAGTTTTAAACCCGCTCGCACGCAAGTAAGTGAGCAATTCCAGCATGGGTTGATAAATCATCTCGTTGTAAGGTCGCTTGAATCTTGGATGCCTGGCCGTCTTGAACCAATCACGCGCGATCTGATCAAACTCGGTGGTGGTCATGCCGGAGTGCGTCTCCGCGACGATTTCCAGCACACCTTTCTCGCCCGAGGCGAGCAGTCCTTTCATATCGCCCGTCAATACCGATTTGAACGGCTCTTTGGTTTTCCATTCGGGATGCTGGGGTGCCAGCGCCTTGATGCGATCCATTGCGAATAGAAACTGAAAATACATTGGCTGCTCGGCCCAGAGCGTGCCGTCATTATCGAAGGTCGCGATGCGCTCCGGCGCCGGCACGAGGTCCGGCGAACCTTCCTTTGTCACTTTCTCGACGAAAGTGACAATCGCCTTCTTTGGTGCGGTGTCGTTCCACGAAGGCAGTGGGTCTGCCTGAGCGAGCGCGTGCGCGCTCCAGGCGATCGTAGCAATCAGGATTATCGACACTAGCGTTGCGCACTGATTGAAGAAATGCGCACATCGCACATAGCTCGGTGGCCTCGACGTTTGTCTCTGTTTCATAGTGCTGTTGGTTGTTACTTGTCGTTAGGGATGGATTTGCGTTTTGGCTCTTGTTTGATTTCACTAACGAGCAACGATTGATATCTTCGAACGAGCGGCAAGATCGACGATTACATCGCGCTCGAGGAGCAAGGTCTTTCCAGCTTCAATGGCAATCACGCGCAGTTTTGCCTCGGCAGCGACGCGGATTGTTTCGACACCGATTACCGGCACATCGAAACGCATGTCCTGATTCGGCTTAGCGACCTTGACCATAACCGAGCCTTCCCGCGCGAGGGCGCCGCCACGCCTGATCGCGTCGTTCGTTCCTTCGAACGCTTCTACCGCAACGACAGTTCCATTTTTCACGATGATAGTCTGCCCGATGTCGAGCCGTGCGATTTCCTTGGCTATCTTCCAACCGCAATCGACGTCTTCTTCCTCGCGCCGACTAAGCTTTGCTCCCGCGATCAATCCGGCAGTGGCAAGAGAATCCTCCAGAAATGTTGTCGCCGGCAATAGATCGACATCCACTTTGGCCAGTTCATCCGCGATCGCTGCAAAGATGGATTCCGCATTGCGCTGCTTGAGTTTGCCCAGCAGCACCAGCGCTTTCAAATCGGGCCGCAGATCGAATAGGTTTTTCGGCGCGACCTGTCCGGCCATGATGGCGTGGTGGACTTTGTTTTGGCTAAAAAATTTCAAGAGCCCATTCAACTGTCCTACCCGCATCCACTCGATCAGATCGACATGCTGCGTGAGAATGGGATCGGTCTCGTCAGTAAACGCGGCCGCAATTATTTTTTTTACCCCGGCTTTTCGCGCCGCATCAGCAAGCAGCTGAGGATACATACCGTTTCCGGCAATAATTCCGAGAGTATCTGGCGCTGCCTCAGTTGTCATTTTGAGCGGGGCGAAGCGAAGTCCAACAACTCCGAATATTAGGTTCCAGGCAGCGCAACGG
>JBKPLM010000241.1:0-5850 GCA_046731655.1 Verrucomicrobiota bacterium
GCCGCGCATCGTGCGTAAACGGCTGGATCACGGCGCATTTCCACGGGCGCTTCGGCGCAATCTATTTCATCACATTGCTGTCACCAACGGGGATTAAATCAACTTTGCCGCCATGAAACCGCTGCGGCGCTAACGAACACAGCGCATTTACCATGAGCGCACGCGATGGAATCTGATTCTGCTGATGCTTATGCCCGATCATTTGCACGCGCTGATTGGTGTCGATGGCAAAACCTCGCTTGCACAAGTAATTTAGGATTACAAAAGGATCACTGCCAAGGTAGCGGGCGTTAAATGGAAGCGGAATTTCTTTGATCATCGCCTCCGCCCACGACGAAAGCCTGGCCGAGAAGTTTGCCTACATTTGTCAGAACCCGATCCGCGCTGGATTGGTTCCTGTTGAAAACGATTGGCGTTACATGTTCATCCCACATCGGCAATCCCGCACTAGCGATCGACCTCAATCGCCCGGGCGGTTCGGGTGAACCGCCCCTACCTCTTCACAGTTGACCTCCGCGGCGTGTTTGCGAGAACGCCTCTTAAAATTCCGCGAGTTGAAGCACGACGTCACCTCGCGGAATGTGTCGATCTCGGCATGGCAATCTCGAATTCATCCCAGCAGCCCGCCTGGCAGCGCAATCCGATTTTTGAATTTTTCGCATCGCTTAAGCTCGCGGTCGTGCTGCTTGCGGTGATCATTGTCGCCGCGATAGCAGGTACGTTCTATGAATCGAGTTTCGATGCGAAGGTTGCGCGCGCCTACGTTTACGGAGCCCCATGGTTCAATCTCTGGCTTGTTTTACTTGGCGCAAACCTCGCCTGTTCCGCGCTCTCTCGTTGGCCCTGGCGCAAACACCATCTCGCGTTTCTCATCACCCATCTCGGTATCATCACGCTGCTGGTCGGATCCCTGATCGGCAGAATTTGGGGAATCGAAGGAACAATCACGCTTTTCAAAGGTGAACCGCCGACAAATCGGCTCTTGGTCGACGAACGCCAGCTGCGCGTCCACGATGTCGATGGAATCGTAAAAGGCTATCCCGCCGAGTTTTTGCATCATCCGCCGACGCCACAGCACCCACGCGACCTTGGCCTGCTTGCGAGCGGCGCACATTTGAAAATTATTGATTACGCCCCAACGATCGAAGCAAAGCTCAACCCAAAGCCACTGAATGATGGCGGAGTGCCAGCGCTGCATTTCGTCATTTCTACTGCGATGATGAACCAACATCTCGACGGCTGGCTGCTAGCCGACGATCTGCAGAACGGAAATTTCTCCATGGGTCTGGCCAACATTGCACTGAGACGGGGCGCCGCAGAAGGTTTGGGTAGGGACGGATCGCCGAGCCATCCGCCTTCGGAAAACGAAGCGAATCCGAAGGATCAAGCGACAGACCTCGAAGAATCAATCTTTGCTTTCACCAAAGCACCCGAGGAACAGATTGGCCGTGTCCGCAAGGGCGGCAGCAGCGGAGCGAAAGTACGCCTGGAACAGCCTCAGAATGGCAATAAAGGACGGGTGCTTGTTTCATTAGGCGAAAAAGAAGTCAGTTTTGACGTCGCAGAAAATCTCGGTCACGAAGTCGCGATCGCCGGTACGCCGTTCTCGCTTAAAATCGATGAATACTGGGCCGATTTTCGAATAGAGAACGGCAAACCCAACTCCCTGAGCGATCAGCCAAACAATCCGGCAGTGCTTGTGACAATCCGAGGCAAAGGTGTTCCCGCCAGCGAACCCGAAACAAACCCACACGGAAGTCCCAAAGATCTCACTACGACCGGCGGCCCGCCGTCGATGCCCACACCTGGTGAAGGGACGCCGAATCATCTAACGCTGTTTATCGCTGACGATGGCACAATCAGTTACGACCTCGCTTCACGAAAGAACGGCAGATCGAGCGGTAAGATCGAGTTGGACAAGCCACTGCCGACCGGTTGGGCGGATTGGCAACTAACGATTGATAAGACGATGCCGCACGCGGCGAGCTCGATGGATTTCAATCCTGTAAATTCGGAGAAAGTGTCGGCGAGCACTGATTTGCCAGATGGAGTGCGCGTCCGCATTCAGCAAAATGGCGAAACCTTTGAACGATGGGCTCCAGCGGGTTGGCAGATTACAATTCCCAGTTCACCCAGCCCGACGATGGTTGCCTACGGCTGGAAAACAGTGTCGCTGCCAATCGGACTGGAACTGTTGAATTTCGAAGTAAAACGGAATGAAGGCAGTGACAGCCCTGCAGGATTTAAGAGTACCGTACGCATCGTTACTGCCCACGGCGAGACTGCCACAGGCTCGTGCTGGATGAACCATCCATTCAGTTATCCTGGCACTTGGTGGCGTACCTGGACGGGACTCACTTACAAGATTTCTCAGGCGTCTTGGAACCCGGAAAACCTCGGACAAAGTACCGTGCAGATTTTGCGGGATCCCGGCTGGCTATTGAAATGGATCGGTTCGCTGCTGGTGGTGATCGGCGTGTTCATGATGTTTTATCTCCAGCCGTACCGAAAACAAACCGAAGGCGAACCGATCACGCCTTCAACTTCTAAACAGAAAATTGGAGCTATTAAAGGGGAAGCCATCGCGGAACTCACGCCGTAAATTCCGCGGCAACGGTTGCATTGTCATTCCGAGCGCGGCGAGGAACTTCACAATGGAAGTGGAGATCACATAGAGTAACATGTGTGAGGCAACAAGCTGTGTGAGGTCCTTCTATTCGCTCAGGATGACCCGCGCGGCGATAGTTCAGCATTGAAACTTGAAGCAAAACGTTGAACGTTTCCCTTCTCACATGGGAAACAGAAAAATCGTTCAATCGTTCGTGTTTTTCGGATTCGTTGCGGCCTTCGCGGCCTTCGCAGCGGACAAAGAGCAGCCCCAAGTTTCCGAGGCTGAGCGACCCGACTCCAGCGGATCCAAATGGGGGTATTTCAACGGCGAGCCGGTGACGAAGTGGAATCGAGATGGGCGAACAATGACGCTGTTAACTGAATTGCGTTATACAGATCCGACTGGCTTCGTCTGGGTGGCTCCGATCGGATCGATTGTCGATGGCGCATCTATTCCGCGCTATCTCTGGTCGTTCATGGGAGGACCATTCGAAGGAAAATATCGGAATGCCTCCGTGTTACACGATGTTGCGTACGGAGCGAAGAAGCGGCCATGGCAGGATTGCGATCGTATGTTCTACTACGCCATGCGTTGCAGCGGCGTGAGCGCCGTCGAAGCGAAGACCATGTTTTACGCGCTCTACAGATTCGGGCATCACTGGAAGTTTCCGATCAAACGCGCGAAACCGGTGAAGTATGAAGGACAGATGGTAGCTCGAGCTGAGCAGATTCCGCAGCCGATTCCGCGCGCGATCCCAGTGAATCCGGTTGAGATCAATGAAGCGCGAGATTGGATTTCCAGCGCCGACCCGAGCCTTGAGCAGATCGAGCAAAAGGCCGGTGCCGAAGCTTGGTGATGCGGCGGGTTTTTGTGATGGTCATCCCGAGTCGCGCAGACGACGAGGGACCTCACAACTGCGTACCGCCGACACAAATCACAGTAAGCGTTACTAGAGGATCAGTGCGTCTTTGCGAGGTCCCTCGCTCCGCTCGGGATGACCCGCCTTAACTTTTGTGACCGAGATGGCCGACCATCAAAAGCAACGGGCGCCTCGAAGAAGTCCGTCCCGAGGCGCCCGGCTCTGGGTCTATCTTGGCAACCTAATCCATCGGTAGCAAATCCCCTGGTCGAAGAACAATTGTCGACGTTTCATAATTTTGATTGGATTTGCAGGCATGATTGCAGCCCGTCATCACAAACAGATGACGAACCTCGCAAAAACTTGTGACGTTTCCGTGGCGATTATGTGAGCTCGGCATGGCGCGTGACACGGCACCCAAAGTTTTGACTGCTGGATATCAGTTTTTCTGAATCGCGCTTCGTGCAGGTAGAGTTATAATAGCGAAGCGATGCCACGGACGAGCCTGCGCAGCTTTTTCATTGTTATCGCTGTAGTTACTGTCGCTTCGAGCCAGACCCCCACGCGCGAGCCGCTTCCGAGGGAGCCGCTTGAAAAATACGATAACCCGCCGCCGCTAGCGCCGGCCGTAGCCACGTCGCCCGGATTGATTTCGCAGTTCGGACCTTACACCAGTTATCAAGTCAACGTTAATGCGAACGGTAATAACATTGTTGGCGACGCCGCCAATGAGCCGTCCATTTGCGTCGATCCGACGAACCGAAACAAGATGAGTATCGGTTGGAGGCAATTCGATAGCGTCTCGTCTAATTTTCGCCAGGCAGGATTCGCACATACGATCAACGGCGGCACGACGTGGATTTCCGCTGGTGTTCTCCAACACAATGTTTTTCGCAGCGATCCTGTTCTGAACTCGGATAGTGCAGGCCATTTTTTTTATCTCAGCCTTCTGCAGACTTTTTTTGACGATTTGTGGCGATCACTCAATGGCGGTCAATCGTGGGCGTTTCTCACCCGGGCATATGGCGGCGATAAGGAGTGGTTTACGATCGACAAGACCAATAGCACGGGACATGGATTCCAGTACCAATTCTGGAGCGACGGCACGAATTTCGGCGGTAGACAATTCACTCGATCGACCAACGGCGGACTCACCTGGATGAATCCGATCGATATTCCCAATTCCCCTGCGTTCGGCACACTGGACGTCGATTCCAACGGAAATCTCTTCATCGGCGGGGTAGAGGTGGAGGGTGGCCAGATCTGGTGTGTTCGCTCCACCAATGCAAAGAACGGCGCCGTAGTCCCCACGTTCGACCAAAGCACACCGGTTAACCTTGGGGGCCGTATCGTTACTGGCGGGGTTAATCCGCAAGGATTACTAGGTCAGGTTTTTCTGGCGGTGGATCGCTCCGGCACAAGTACGAACAACAATATTTACATGCTTGCAAGCGTTCAGCCCGTCGGCTTTGCCACTGGCACTGACGTGATGTTCGCGCGGAGCACAAATGGAGGCCAAACCTTCAGCGCGCCGCGTCGGATTAATGACGATCCTGTTAACCACGCGAAGTGGCACTGGTTTGGCACGCTTTCGGTCGCGCCTAACGGGCGAATCGATGCAGTCTGGCTCGACACGCGTAACGCTGGGAACAATACCAACTCGCAGCTCTTCTATTCATACAGCGTCGATGGCGGAAATACATGGTCGCTGAATGTCGCAATCAGCAATTCGTTTAACCCGTTCGTCGGTTATCCGAATCAGAACAAGCTCGGCGATTACATCACGATGGTTTCGGATAATGCGGGTGCCAATGTTGCCTATGCGGCGACATTTAATGGTGAAGAAGACATCTATTATGTCCGGATCGGTCGAAGAGCTTGGAGCTTAATCGCGACCGCCGATTTCAACAGCAATGGCAAGCCTGATTATGTGCTTTACAACGCGAACACGCGCCGGACAGCAATCTGGTATCTGAACAACAGTGTTTATGTCGGCTCGGCCTACGGCCCAACGCTTGCGGCTGGCTGGGGATTGAGAGGCGTGGCGGATTTCAATCGCGACAACCATCCCGATTACGCCTTGTTCAAATCCGTGACGGAGCAAACGGGACTTTGGTATTTGTCCGGACCGACGTATATCGGGGGCGCTTACGGACCGGCCCTTCCTAACGGATGGGAATTAGTTGCCACCGCCGATTTTAACGGCGATAGCAGACCGGATTACGTGCTTTACAACGCCGGCACCCGTCAAACAGCCGTCTGGTATCTGAACAATAACGTTTACGCTGGCGGTGGCTACGGGCCAACGCTTCCGCCCGGCTGGGCCGTGGTGGGTGCAGCGGATTTTGATGGCGACGGCCACACAGATTATCTCTTATTC
>JBKPLM010000242.1:0-8975 GCA_046731655.1 Verrucomicrobiota bacterium
GTCGCTTACTTCCATTTTTTCACGACGTACTTCCAACACGGCGTTCTCCCGCAGCCCGACTGGACCAACCTCGCAGCAAGTGTGCTGACGGTGCTTAGATTGGTTTGGCTCAAGATATCAGGACTCGGGTTCCATGCCGTCGGCGTTTTCATCATCCTGAGCGGTTGGACGCTGATGCAATCGACCATGCACCACGCCGAGTCCGACGCAATCGGATGGGGCGCGTGGTATCGCGCTCGATTCCTGCGTCTTTATCCGATGTACTGGGTGGCGCATTTGGTTTATCTCCTTTCGCCATTCGTTGCGCGTCTGGAACCAGTGGACGACCGAATCATCCTAAGCCTTCTAGGTCTACGCTTCATCGATATTGAGATGAATTTCATGTACCTCAATGCGGCGTGGTGGTACTTTTCCATGCTGATCCAGTTTTATCTGATTTTTCCCCTGCTCTTTCTGGCAGCGCGCCGCTTGGGACCCTGGCGGTTTTTGGTCATTGCGTGTACCGCGGGATTTTTCGCGCGCTACGTGTTACTTGTACTTTGGCCGCAAAATGGCTTGTGGGTATTAGGTGGTTTTGCGATCTGTCGCCTGCCCGAGTTCGCGCTCGGAATGTCGCTCGCGATGTGGCACGCTCGAACGACTGCGCGAGCGGAATGGTTCTTACTTCGGGGGGCTGGATTGGTTCTTGGATTAATCCTGTATCCCGCGGCGCTTCAGCTCTATCACGGTCTTTATGAGTACATTTTCGTCGATTTCGCCACCGGCACATGTTGCATGCTCGAAATCGTCGGCATTGCTGGAATCCTTTGTTTATTTAAAGGACCGGCAAAAGTTTTCGGTCTCGTCGGGCTCTATTCGTACGGTTTGTATCTGATTCATCAACCTTATGTCATCTGGCTAGGGCTGCGCATTCGTGAGGTGCCGATCTGGATGTTTCTGCTGATTTGCATTCCAACGTTGGCGGTGCTTAGCGCATGGGGAATGCTTTTAGAAAGATCAACTAACACGCTGGTAAAAAGGCTCGCGTCGTTGAGAAAACCGGAGCACGTCTAGACTCCCTTCATCCGCCACCTCGCGAAACTTCGGAGGCCAAGACCGAACGCGTTCTGCAGAACGATACAGGTTAGTCATGGCTCGAATTTCAGGGTTAGAGAAGAAACAAGCACCTTGGCATCTGCGCTGGTTTTATGGAGTGATGCGCAAGATGTTTGGAAAAGATCTCACGCCGGCAAAGGTGCAGATGCGTTTGCCTGGTCTCGTGTGGGGCGGAATCGCGATGGAAGCTGCTCTTAGTCGTAAGCGACTTGTGTCACTGCGCTATATTCAATTGGGACGAATCCGCGCTGCGGCACGAATCGGCTGTCCGTTCTGAGTGGACATCAATTCTGCCGTGGGCAGAAAAGCCGGCTTGAGCGATGAAAAGCTGCATGCTGTTCGTGGCGACGACATGACGCCATTCAAGGACACGGAACGATTGGTCATTGAACTTGCCAACGAGCTCACCAACACGCCGTCAAATGTCTCCGATGAGTTGTACGCGCGCCTGCGCAACCAATTCTCGGAAGAACAGCTGATGCAACTTGGAGGACAGATCGCGTTCGAAAATTATCGTGCCCGTTGGAATCGACTCTTCAACGTCGAGAGTGACAATCTTTATCAGGGAAGGACGGCCTCCTAGCCGTCGAGACAAAGTCAACATTTGGTAGGGCGCGACCGCCGGGCGCGCCAACTGCAGCGGACGACCCGGCGGTCCCTAGCATTTACTGGATGACTTCTGACCGCTTCAAACCAAGCCCAGCTTCGTTTTGATTTCTGATACAAGCTCTTCCGGAGTTCGTCCCAGCTCGATTGTCAACACATCTTCGTCCGGCTCCGGCCCTTCCAAATCCGCAAACTGGCTTCTTAACAACTCAGGATTCATGAAATGAGCGCGTCGGCGGCGGAGTTGTTTTTCGACAAGCGCGTAGTCGCCGCGCAGAAACACAAACTTCACCTCGTGGCTGACGCGTAAACGCTCCCGATACGCGCGTTTCAATGCAGAGCAGGCAAGCACTGCGTTCTCTTTTGCAGCGAGCGAACGCGTAATCTGTTCGCGCAAGCGTTCCAGCCAGGGCCAACGGTCTTCATCGGTCAGCGGACAACCGCTACGCATTTTCTCGATATTGGCGCGTGGATGAAAATCGTCCGCTTCATAAAATCGCCACCTCAGTTGTTCGGCAAGCAGTTTACCAATCGTGGTTTTTCCTGCTCCCGAGACGCCGAAAACAATCACAATCACGGTGAATTAGTTTGCCGCCGACTCCCAATTTTCTCTAGGAAGAAAGCAACAACTGCAAAGAGCGTGTAGAAAATCCAAACGCCCATGACGGTTTCCTTGTCCGTCAAGGGATTGCGAGGCACGTACGTGTCACCTACCTGGATCACAACGAGCGCGACTCCGAAGGCGATCACAGCTGCTTGGCGAATCGCCGGCATCGCATTTCGCGTCAGATAAAGCATGATCCCGACGGCAAGCAGCCCAATTTCCAATGCGAACTCCGGATCCCGATAATTCCACAAACCGAAACCCACTTTCCACGTGTTGTCGTAGATCGCGAGATCATGCGGATGCGCAATGAGGTCGAGAACCCAGTGAGAGAAAACAGCCAAGCCTACAATCAAACCGGCGTGTTTCCTGTAGAGGCAACCGTGTCGGCTGCAGACTGTCTTATACACGATAGCGGCTACGACGCTCCAAAGAATCGCCGTGATTAAACTGTGTGAATACGGATGGAAATAGGAGTCCAGCATGCTGCCAGCCGTGAAGCCTTTGATCACGCGAAACTTCTCAATCCCAAGCAGGACAAGAGTTGCCCAGATGTAATCGAGAAACTGAACGGCGATGAACAAAACCCAGAGCGGAATTTTGTTCTTGTCACTCTTAGCCGCGAAAGCAACGCTGTAATGCCCGACAAACATTCTCGAATTGTAGTAGAGGCGCTCGCCGCGGCGAGCGCCTGCCTTCTAATTCCCTGTGCTTGACACAAGCACCGCTACAACGCAATTCGCGCCAATCTCACCGGCAAGCGCCGTGCACCCCAAGCGCCGCGTTGTTCTTCGAATCGCCCGGCGATTTCGTGGCCGCAAGATCGACATCGTCCACCTTCGAGGTTCCATTCGCGTAGATCGTACCAATCGCGCTCGATAAGCAATCCGCCGCAACCGGGACACCACGTGCTGCCACCATCGCGATCGTGCACGTTGCCGGTGTAAACGTAGTGCAACCCTTTTGAGCGTGCGATCTCGCGAGCGCGAGTAAGAGTCGTGGGCGACGTGTGTGGTTTATCGAGCATTTTGAAATCCGGATGAAACGCTGTGAAATGCCACGGCACATCGGGACCAAGATTTTCCATGAACCATTCCGACGCACGATGAAGCTCGGCGTCACTGTCGTTTTCCCCAGGAATCAGCAGTGTCGTGACCTCAAACCAGACCTTCGTTTCGTGTCGCAAATATTTCAGCGTGTCGAGCACTGGGTCGAGCTGGGCAAAACAGAGCCGATGATAGAACGCGTTTGTGAACGCCTTCAGATCGACATTCGCCGCGTCCATGTGTCGGTAAAATTCAGGGCGGGCATAGTCGGTGATATAACCAGCTGTCACAGCAACTGCTTTGATCCCCCGCTCACGACATGCTTGCGCCACGTCGATCGCGTACTCGGCAAAGATCACCGGATCATTGTACGTAAAGGCAACCGACCGGCACTCGAGTCGCTCCGCCACGAGCGCGATATGTTCTGGCGATGCCGCATCGGCGAGCTTGTCCCATTCGCGGGCTTTGGAGATATCCCAGTTCTGACAAAACCGGCAACCGAGATTGCATCCGGCCGTGCCGAACGACAGTACGCTGGTACCCGGCAGAAAATGGTTTAGCGGTTTCTTTTCAATCGGATCGACGCAAAACCCGCTGCTCCGGCCATAGGTCGCGAGCACCATCCGATCGCCCAGTCGTTGCCTAACGAAACAAAACCCGCGTTGTCCCTCGTGGAGCTTGCAAAACCGAGGACATAGCCGGCACTCAATGCGCCCGTCCGGCAACATCATCCACCAGCGAGCCGGATAATCAGATTGAGTCAGCTCTGCGACCATTGCAGGCAATATCACCCAGGAGATCCCAGGATACAGCAATTAAAACATCGCAGTCCGTCTCAGGCGGACTGCAGCTACAGTGGAAGCGCGAACGATACGATTTCATTCGCGGCGCGATGGTTCGACCAAAAGTTCGCGCCATCAAACGTTAGAGAACGACACGCAAACGGCACGGACGCGACGTCTTTCACCTCCGGCTTTCCCTCTCGCGGATCGAATCGCGCGATGGTCCAGCTCTCGCCGTTCTGTTCGGTCCCGCGCAACACGTAGATCATTCCATCAACAAACGCGTGGCCTGAGATCTCGGCATCGACGTCGATAACACGGGTAACGTTGCCACCAGCATCGAGTTTTAGGATCCGATGTTTGTACCATTGACTCAGATAGAGATTCTCGCCGTCGTAGCTGAGGTATGATCCAGTAAATTCTGGGCACGCGATCTTGTCCTGCTCCGAGAAGCCAATCTCGGGAACAAAACGTCGAATGTAGCGATCGTCATCTGGGCCTTCTCCGATTGTAAAACAAAGCGTCCCGTCCGTCGCAACCGCAGCCCATGGAATGCCGGGTGATTCTTTCTCTTCGAGCACTTGCCACTTTTTCGGATCGATTACATAGATTCGGCGCAGATCGCGCGAACCCATCCACAGTTTGCCGCCGTTCCATGCCAGCGCCTGCGGCGTGGCCGCCGGTGAAGGAAACCGTCCTCGCTCTATGATTGTCGAAAGTTTCATGTTACGCGATCAACATCGGTTTGAGTTCAAGGTCCTGCAACAAACGCAGAATAGACTTGTCATGGATCGGTCATTTTGTCAGACTCGGTCCGGAGGTCCCCATGAGAACACAACATGTTTCTCCCAAAATCAACTGGCTTGCGAGATGTGGCGCTCTAATTCTAGCCGCACTTTCTACGCAAGCTGCCAACTCAGGTATTATCACATTTCAAGAGGGAAATGCCACGTCTTCGCAAAATTCGAACGCCTTGATTGGACATTGGAGAAAAACAACGATCAGCTATACGGGCCCGACAGACGAGCATCTCATCCTTCATGTCGATGGTACTGTTGAGAACTGGACCGCGACGGCGTACGAGCGCAGGGAGCCCGTGGAAGGCCATTGGAGCGTTGAAGGCAAAACGCTGACGTTATCGTTCGGTGGCAATGATCGCTCCAACCTGTTCACCTTTTACCAGGGCCAACTTGTTTTCCCAAACATTCCAAATCACCGCGGGTTCTGGGAAAAGATCGAGTAGTACTAATTATTCCTTGGTCAGTTCGTCACCCATGCGGCCGAATCTCTTCGGTTTCGGCCATTAATCTGCGCTTGGGAATTGTTATGGCGAACTCTGTTCTCGCTCCAGTACGGAAAGAATGTTTCCGGCTGGATCTTTAAACCAGGCGATGGTCGGACCGTTCCCGCGCATGATTCCCTTTTTGTCCGTCTTTATGTTGGGCAGATCATAAATCTCAAAACGCACACCGCGCTTTGTGAGTTCATCGACCGCTTGATCGACATCTTCGACAGGGAAATTAAGGACTGTAAACGCGGCCGGAGTGTGATTCGGCTTAGGATAAATGAGAACATTGTTTCCGTCGGCGAGGTGCAATGTCAGCAAACCATTCGATTCCGAAACCTTCAGTCCAAGTGTCTGGCCGTAAAATTCTTTCGCCTTCGGAATATCATTGGCTGAAAAGCCACTAAACGCTTTGCTGTCTCTCAGCATGTCGAGTCTCCTTAGGTCATACTTCGTTTCCCACGAAGAGTTCGGTTCTTAATTTCATCAGTTAGTGAAATCGACTCGCATTTTCATTCTAACGCTGGCGGCCATGATTGCCTTCGCGAGCAATTCGCTGCTTTGCCGGGCCGCACTGAAACAGACCGATATCGACGCGGCTACCTTTACGTTCACTCGCATTTTCTCTGGGGCCGTCACGCTCTGGCTACTCATGCATGTTCGAAGAAAGATGACAGCCAATCGAACGGCTTCGACTTTAGGTGAGACCTTTTCCAGCTTGTTACTTGTCGCTCACGTGCCACGCCGTAGCTCAGCGAAGGCGGGTCACCTGTCGCTTCGACATGGCACCTGGAGTTCTGCGTTCGCTCTTTTTGTGTATGCCGCTGGTTTTTCTTTTGCATACGTCGCGCTTTCAGCTGGGACCGGCGCACTGCTTTTATTTGGTGCGGTTCAGGCGACAATGATTTTCTGGGGACTGCATAAAGGGGAACGGTTAAATACAATCCAAATTGCCGGCTTCATCGTCGCCGTCATTGGACTCATCGTGTTTCTATTCCCCGGACTTTCCGCTCCGCCTTTAGTTGGTTCGATCCTGATTCTGGGAGCCGGCGTAGCCTGGGGCATTTATTCACTTCGCGGCAAAGGAGAACAAAATCCTGTAAGTGTCACCACTGGAAATTTCGTCCGCGCCGTTCCGTTCGCGACTGCTCTCGGGATCATTTTCGCTCCATGGACACATCTCGATCTTGCCGGGATCATCTACGCCATAATCTCGGGCGCGGTTACATCAGGTCTTGGTTACGTAATTTGGTACAGTGCGCTGCCTGGGCTGAAAGCTGCCAGCGCCGCTACTGTTCAACTCAGCGTTCCGGTGCTCGCCGCTACTGGTGGAATACTTTTACTTGGCGAACCAATCACGCTTCGTTATATGCTCGCATCTGTCGCCGTGTTAGGCGGAATCGCGGTCGTAGTAGCAACTCCGCATCCCCAGCCAAACTTGTCCAAACGCTAAGGGACGGGGAGTCCAGCGAGAGACATTGCAGCGAGAAACGCGCGAGTGCCGCGCCGCCTGCGATAAATAGAAGAAGGAGAATATTCATCATGGCCAAAGTTGTTAAAGTTATCGAACTGATGTCACAATCGCCGAAGAGCTGGGAGGACGCCGCGCAAGGTGCGGTGCAGGAAGCCACCAAAACCCTGCGGAACATTCGCTCGATTTACGTCAAGGAATTCACCGCCGAAGTGGACGAGGGCAAAATCACAAACTATCGCATCAACGCAAAGGTCACTTTTGATCTTGAGCGCGAATGAGGCCGTTGGCGCGCTGTAGCCGCTTCGCTGTGCGAAGCGTGTTGGTGCGCGAATCAGATCGCGTCGCTCATAGAGCGACGGCTACAGTTTCTTCGGTCGCAGCAGAGGGAAAAGGATTACATCCCGAATCGATTCCGCGCCGGTGAGTAACATGGTCAGCCGATCGATTCCAATGCCGATTCCACCCGCGGGCGGCATGCCGTGCTCGAGTGCGAGGAGAAAATCTTCGTCTATCTTTTGTCTCTCTTCGCCCGCCTGTTCAAGCAGACGCTGGCGCTGCACGAGTGGATCGTTCAACTCGCTGTAGCCCGGCGCGATCTCCACTCCGTTAATGATCAGTTCGAAAACGTCGACCAGCGAGTCGTCCGCCGTGTTTTGTTTTGCCAGCGGCACCAACTCTTTCGGGCAGTGCGTGACAAACAGGGGGTCGATTGTCTTCTCTTCAATTAGTTTTTCAAACACGTGCTGAGTCACTTCGAAATCGGCGAGTTGCGGCAGGATTTCCAACTTGAATTCATTGGTGGCGCGGTCGCGGCGTTGCTCTGGCGATAACTCAAACCAATCTTTTCCGGCAACTTCCCGCACGACATCGTGATAACGCGCACGACTCCAGGGCCGTTTCAAATTGATCGTACGAACAATTTTTCCATCTGCGTCTCGATGTTCGACTGTCGGTGAGCCACAGATTGTTTCGGCGAGAAAACAAATCAGTTCCTCAACCAGATTTGCGATCTTTTCCCAATCGGCATACGCCCAGTACGCTTCGAGCATTGTGAATTCGGGATTATGCTTTCGGGAGATGCCTTCATTACGAAAGTTGCGGTTAATTTCGAATACCTTGGTGAACCCGCCCACGAGCAAACGTTTGAGGTAAAGCTCCAGCGCAATGCGCAGATACAGATCGAGACCGAGCGCCTTATGATGCGTTATGAATGGTTCGGCGGCCGCCCCTCCAGGGATTGTTTGCAAGATCGGCGTCTCCACTTCAACAAAGCCGCGCTCCTCCAAGAACCGCCTGGTTTCGCGCACAATAGCGATCCGTTTTTCGAATACCGCGCGGGAACGCTCGTTCGTGATAAGATCCAGATAGCGTTGGCGGTACCGCGCCTCGAGATCCTGTAGCCCGTGCCATTTCTCAGGGAGCGGTCGCAACGCTTTGGCCAGCAATTGGAATGTGCGCACTTTCAATGTCGGTTCGCCGCTTTTAGTGACAAAACAGGTTCCCTCCACGCCAATAAAATCCCCAAGATCGAGTAACCGAAAAAGATCGATCAGCTCCGGCCCGACCTCTTTCGCGTGAATATAGATTTGAATTCGCCCCGTTGCGTCGCGCAGATCGAGAAAATGACTTTTACCCATGTCGCGATGCGCGGTAATGCGGCCGGCTGCGCGAAGGGTCTCGCCTTCCCTAAACCTTTCGCGCACCTCGGAAATCGAGCCGGTTACCTCAAAGCCGCTGCCGAACGGCTCGACGCCTTTCGCACGAAGCGCGTCGAGTTTTTTGCGTCGTAGCGCGATTAACTCATTTTCTTCATCCATCGAAGGTGAATCTAAGCGTTGCGAAGTTTGGGCGGAAAGGCGCGCCTGGTTTCAAGTTGAACGTGCTTCGATCATCGTGCGGTGAGTTGGTTGATACAGGCCGATCTCGCCTCCACTCGGCAGCCGAACAGTTGTGATAGTTCCCCACTCGGCTTCCATCGGATCCGCACAGAGCACACCCTTGGTTTTCAACAATCCAATTACGCTGCTTAAATCGTCGCACATCAGATAGAGAAGGCCTCCCAGCATGGGATGTTCTGCATGCA
>JBKPLM010000243.1:0-3297 GCA_046731655.1 Verrucomicrobiota bacterium
CGATCTTGCCATTGAACTTCGTGAACTTTCCGTGAGTGGTGCCCAGGAATTGATGCACACTGAAACCGATCGTCGAGCCCGACGGATCGAACCTATACATCTCGTTTGCCAATACGGCGGGACTCAGGCCAGCGATTAAGACTGCAGCGATAAGATTGCGTGGTGTCATTTGGGACTGTTCCGGTTTTTCGTCTCCGTGGCCAGCGTTTTCAAGAGTGGCGTACGAGAAAGCGGCAGTCGGCCGAATAAATTTCCCAGCGCAAACGCCGGGTCGGCTTTCAATTTTTTCTCGTCATGCACGCCGGCAATCCGCGCGAGCTCGGTCTCGAAATGCGAAACTGCGCGCGACGTCGGATCGTTAGCGTCTAGGTAACCGAAAGCCCGGTGTAACAGCATGAACAACTCCGGTTCCCGATGGTCTCGCTCTGTACAAATCTCGATTAACTCTACAAAATACGCCGCCGTCTGTGTGCGCAGATAATTGCTGCGAATCCCTGCAAACGGATTTTTCAGTACAACTTCCGTGAGTGTATGCAAATCCGACCTCCTACTTCGAACGATCGAGATCTCACCTTCAAAAAATAAATCCAGCTTCCCGGCAAAAGGGCTTTTGGGGCGGCGTGCTCCTTTAGCGACGGTTTGAATGCAGCCTAACGATTCCGTACACCACGAGACGATCAGGCTCGTGTCGCTGAATTTGCGTTTGCGTAACAGAATAGCAGCGGTGCTTTCCACACCGCGAAATTAGCACATCCAGCCAGTTGTAGCGGTGCTTGTGTCAAGCACCTGTCTTGAAGTCGGCGTTCGCCGCGGCGAACACCGCTACAACAAACACGCTCGATTTTGCAAATGCCGATCTTGCCAGCATCATGATTGATGCCGGCAAGGACTACGGAAACTGCGGCCGTACCAGAAGACGTCAGCGGGCAGCCACGTCGCCTGCCCGTTGGTAGCGTGACCTGGCGACATACGTTCCGCGCTCTACGGCATCGCAATTATCGACTCTTTTTTTGGGGCCAACTCGTCTCACTCGTTGGCACGTGGATGCAGCAAACCGCCATGAGTTGGTTTGTGTATCAAATCACGAATTCAAAGCTGCTGCTGGGTGTCGTCGCCGCCATGGGATCCGCTCCGATGATGTTGTCTTCAGTGTGGGGCGGCTCTCTCGCCGATCGGCATCCGAAACGCTCCATCCTCCTCGCCACCCAGACGGCGCAAATGATTTGCGCGTTCCTTCTCGCAGCGGGTGTTTGGGCGGGTTTCGCTACGCCGGCGTTCATTATCGTTATTGCTGCGTTAAACGGCGTCGCCATGGGCTTCGATATGCCAGCGCGCCAGGCGTTCACAGTCGAAATGACAAGCCACGAAGATTTGCTGAATGCGATCTCTCTCAACAGCTCGATCGTGAATGGTGCGCGTGTGGTCGGTCCTTCGGTCGCCGGTTTACTCATCGGTTGGGTTGGGGTTACGATGTGCTTTTTCCTGAACGGGCTGACGTTTGTCGCCGTGATTACCAGTTTGCTGATGATGCGCTTACCGCTGTTTCAGCGAGTGGCACATACCGTTTCTGCTGGTCAACACGCGTGGAACGGCATCGTGTATTCACTGAAACATCAGCGAGTGCGGACGGTCCTGCTGCTCTTCCTTGCAGTGGGTGTCTTCGGATGGTCATACGGTGTACTGATGCCAGCTTTCGCGCGCGATGTGATCGGTCGTGGTGCGAACGGTTACGGCATCTTGATGTCGGCAAGTGGGACCGGCGCTTTCATCGGCGCACTAGTCGTTGCAACGTATGGACATCTGTTTACAGCGAGAAGACTCGCGCTCGGTGGCGTCTGGTTGTTTTCCATCGCGCTATTCGCCCTTTCGCTGACCCGAAATTTTTATGTCGCACTGGCGTTTCTTCTCGTTGCGGGATTTGGAATGCTCCTGTTTTTCTCCACATCCAATACCGTGCTGCAAACAATCGTCCCGGATGAAATGCGGGGGCGCGTCATGGGCGTATGGTCGCTTGTCTTCGGCGCGATGATTCCACTGGGCAGTCTCCAGGCCGGCGCCGTTGCGCATTGGCTGAGCACACCGTTCGCGCTCGCCTCTGGTGCGGTTATCTGCGCAGCGTCCGCGCTGGTGACACTAGTTGTAATTCGAAGACGCGAGGCGGTGACCTCGAGATAATTGGGAGCGATCTCCTTGGTCTCCGCCAGGCGATTACTGCAATTATCTGTTTATGATGTGCAGCGCGCGCTTCTCCACGTTTAGCGCAGCTTCTCTGACTGCTTCGCTTAAGGTCGGGTGTGAGTGGCAGGTACGGCCGATATCTTCGGAGCTGCCGCCGAATTCAATGACCGAAACGGCCTCCGCGATTAATTCCGAAGCTGCATGATGCAGGATGTGTCCCCCGAGTATGCGATCGGTCTCCGCGTCGGCAACAAACTTCACCATTCCTTCCACGTCATCGCTGCAAAGCGCGCGGCTATTGGCACGGAACGGAAATTTGCCGACTCGCACATCGATCCCTTTTTCCTTCGCTTGATCTTCGGTAAGACCTACACCGGCCAGCTCTGGATTTGTGTAAATGACACCGGCGATGGCGTCGTATTTCACATGGCCGGCTTTGCCCGCGATGATTTCCACGCAGGCGATGCCTTCGTCTTCAGCTTTATGTGCCAGCATCGGCCCTGCGATCACGTCGCCGATGGCATAAATGCCATCGACGTTGGTGCGGAAATGTTGGTCCACTTTGATGCGCTTCTTTTCGTCAAACTGCACGCCGGCTTTTTCTGCGCCCAGTCCGTCCGAGAACGGACGACGCCCAACTGATACAAGCACCTTGTCGGCTTCGAATTTCAGTTCTTCCTTGTCCTTCGTCGCAATTACGGTCGCGCGACCGTTGTTAACCTTCACCGCGCCAACTTTTGCTTCCAGATGGAACGTCATGCCCTGAGCGGTAAGCAAACGCTGAAGCAAATTCGAGAGCTCAAGATCGAAACCAAGTGCGATGCGGGGCAGAAATTCCAATATCGTCACTTCCGAACCGAGCCGGTTCCAAACTGACCCTAGTTCCAGCCCTATCGCGCCCGCGCCGATTACGACGAGCTTCTTTGGAGCTTCGGCGAAGGTGAGCGCTTCGGTGCTGCTCACGATTGTTTTGCCGTCAAATTTTGCGAATGGAAGTTCCGCTGCAGCGCTGCCGGTGGCGACGACGATGTTTTTTGTTTCGATTTCCTGCGTCTCGCCCTTGGACGATTTAATCGAAACTTTTCCCGGCGCGGTGATCGTGCCCAGGCCTTCTAACAC
>JBKPLM010000244.1:0-7290 GCA_046731655.1 Verrucomicrobiota bacterium
GTTTGGAAAAGCGGTCAAGGCGACCCCGGCAAGATCGAACGTTACGCGAGGCCCGAGCCCCCGAGGTTCACTTGAGAACGCCTTGACCGCTAAATTTTCGCATATATGTTCATTAGAACATGGGACGACTGACACAAAGCCTCCTGCTGAAACTTCGACAATCGCGGATACGTCTGCCGCGACGAAAACCACGCAAGCATGCGCAACAACTCGAGCTAAATCTATGGACGAAACGTCGTCAAAACCTCTCAAGGCGATTTTAGAGACAATCCGGGAACAGGCGGATTTCGCCCTAAAACGACTCCAACAGTCTGAAGGGAAGAGTTCAATGCAGTGGAGATGCAAAGATTGTAAGTATACCAAACATTTTACTCGGCCCGTTCCATTAGAAGCAGCCGGCCGATGTCCCAGGTGCAAAAGCACTGCATTTCAATGCGTCGCCTGAATCGGACAATTTGAATAGTCCGGCGATTAATCAAAGATCAACCTCATAAAACCTTGGACATTATCTTGCGCAGTTTCGGCCAGTCTTTTCTTCTGAGCATCAGCCCGCGGCAACGGGGGTGCCCGCACCTGCACGGCGCAAATTCTTCGCCCAGCTCGAAGTCGTAGTCGATTAAGAGCTCGTCGCCCTGTTCAATTGGCCGGATACTGGTTAACCACAGGCCGCCGCGCTTCTTTTTTATGGCGCAATTGGGATAACAGCCGTGATTGACGTGGCCTGCCGGCGTCCACTGCGGTCGGGCATCCATGTCGTGCTTGGCATCGAACTTGATAACATGGCTCGCGCCGCGCAGTAACATGATTGCGCCTTCTTCCCACGGGATGATGCGGCCTTTGAACTCGATGATCGGCGTGCCTGCGCTGATCGGTAGAGCAGCAAACAATCCTATGCCATTAATTGGCGACCTTCGCTTCTGCCATAGCTGCTTTCGTCGCTGTAGTTTGATCTCCTCCCTCATTCTTTTATTGGTTGCATCTTGCTGTTTTGTCATCCGACAATGAGTATTTTTGGTAGATTTTGCAATCACGGCTATCTGAAAACACCCGCGGATCTTATTGCGGACGCGCATTGCGGCCTAACGAAAAGCGGTTGCTCTTGAGCGTGGATTGGGAGTGACTTTCCGAGGCTGAAAAGATCTTTGCATCTAATCACGGGGCGACATCGCAACGGATCGTTCAAATACTTGGGCGGTGTGACCATCACTCACTAGTCTTGAGAGCACAAAGCGCGGACCTCGCGAATTTGCACGTCGCTTAAGTTTTTTGGCTTGACAACTTACATGCTGGTTTCGTAGAACGTCTTCCGCTACGATCTGAATCCGGGGGCAGGGTAAGAAAGCCTTTCTCTCGGTATTTCTCCCCTCGTTCAGACCTGCAATCGCTGGGTCAACTATTGAGAGATCGAGGAATGGTTATGAACCCATTCAGTCATAATCAACCTCCACAAGAATGTAAAACAGATGAAAACATTACAGTTAACAAACTCGATTAGTCGGTCGCTTGGGCAGCAGTGTTTTACAACCTTAGCGATACTGCCTGCGCTGATCATCGCTGGAGCGTTTTTTGAAACCGCTTTGTCTTCTCATGCGCAGACCGCAAGTGGCGAGATCGAGGGGCGCGCATCTCCTACGTTTCGCCGTATCTGTCAAGGTGGGACGAATGCCGGTAAGTACTGTAAGCAAAATTCCGAGTGTCCTGGCTCGGTCTGTACCGAGCGCAACGTATTCAATATTACTGTTGCCATACTCTACGATGCGCCGGCGGCGGACATTACCACCATCCAAAATATGATCTCGGGATTGTCGGCCACGTTGCTCGATGTGACTGACGGTCAGGCGCAGATTGGCACTGCCACCATCCACAACAACGCGATCACCAGCAACCAGGCCGACTTCGAAATTCATCCGAGCACGAATGACGTATGGTGGGTGACCAACACAGGACAATTCCGCACGGGCGGTCTGATGTCGGTGTCGATTAACCGCGTCAACGACGCTGGCGCGAACGCCGGCACAATCCTGACACATGAATTTTCCCATTTGGTGTTTGATCCTCGCGACGAGTACGAAAGCCGACCGGCTGGCTGCGGAAATACCACGAGCCCCGCTGACTGTCCGGTACCGGCTGCCGGCGACGGGACGTGTTTAATGGACGGCAACGGCACGGAGTTTTGCTGGGGCCAAGCCAATTCTGCGAATCTGACGGATCTCTCCGGCGGCAACCACGATCCAACAAACGTGACGGAGCAGTCTGTCTGCCGCAGCAACCGTTCGTGTTGGGATCAGGTAGTGTGGTCTTGGCCGAGCACCTTTCTGAAGCCGACCGGAGCGCCCGATCCTGGTACCAACGGGGTTGTCATAAGTCCAAGTCATTTCATCATTAGTCACAATGACGTGCGGGCGGTTCTGGTACTCGACGAGTCCGGCAGCATGAGTCTGGAATCACCTTCGCGGATAGAGCGGCTCAAAGTCGCTGCTGGGGATTTCATCGCTACCGCGCAGAATGGTACGCAACTCGGATTGCAGTCGTTTGCGACGGACGCAGAAACCTCGAGTGGCCGTGCTAGTGTCCCCATCGCGGCGTTGGGCGCCAACCGCGCTACTTGGACCAACGCGGTCAATGGCCTCACGCCCAGCACGCGCACCAATATCGGCGCCGGGTTGCAAAAGGCCAAAGACATGATCGTCGCCGCGGGCGGAGTGACAGCGAATACCTATATCGTTCTTATGACCGATGGTCTTAACAATGAGCCTGCCCCGGACAACAACGCGGCCGCCGACCTGCAGGCCAAGATCAACGATCTGCTCGCCTCCGGCATTCCTGTTTTCATCACCTGCACCGGTGGCGATCTAGGCTTGCAATCGCAATGTTCCGAGATTGCAGCCGGCACCAACGGATTCTATTCCGATTCGGCCGAGCCTTCGCGCATGGCGCAGAACTTCGTGGATTTTCAAGAACGCATGACAGGCCACCAGGGCGTTTCGTCGGTCGAAGGAAACCTGAGCAAGATGCGTGAGGCACCGGCTACATTCTACGTCGATGAGTTTTCAGAGTCGGCCAGTTTTAGTCTTCTTTGGGAAAACCCGGCCTCTGGCGCGAGAGCAACGCTCATCGACCCAGCAGGCGCGACTCACCAAATGGGGCCAATACCGCAGGGGCTTTACGCACGAATCAGCAAACCACTCGTGGGCGAATGGAAGATGCGTATTGATCCTACCGGCCCGGACAGCCGGTTCGTCGCCCGTGCTTACGTGCTCAACCGTGTCAACAATCTGGTTGTATCGACGCGCTGGCCCACCAGAAAACCTGGCGAGGAAATATATGTATTTGCGTTCCCGAAAAGCAGAGGTGGCCCGATTACGCAGCCCGGCGCAAAATTAACGGCACGAGTAAGCAGGCCGGACGGTAGCGCTGATACATTGGATCTTTTTGACAATGGCCGCGATGCGCCCAATCACGGCGATGATATACCGGGCGACGGCATTTTCACCGGCGTCTATAAGAATACAGCGCTCAAGGGCGCCTATGGGTTCCAAGTCAGCGCCGACATCGACAAATGGCACCTTGGCAGCGATGCACATCAGCGCGATGAAAGGATCGAGAGTCCCCGCTTCATGCGGGAGCAGCGCGTATCAACGGCGGTGGGCGAGCGCGGCGATAAGCCCAAGGAACCCGAAGATGGTCGCACTCCGACTAGGGACTTATGCACGATATGTTGCTGGCTGGCGCTCGTGTTTCTGTTCCTGTTGCTCGTGGTGCTTGCCCTATTAGTGCGCTGTTATTGGATCAAGCGGGCGCGCGGTTAACAATGGTGTAAAACAAATGTCAGAATCATTCCAATCAAAAGCACCCATGAAAAACAAGCAATTCAAAATATGAAAGCAACACATCATCCCATGGGTTGCTCATTTATGCGACGCGGATTGGTGATTTTCAGCTTTACACTGGTCTGTTGTGGCGCGTGTCCAAAGCCTCTCGAGCCGTTCCATCGGAATTGAGTGTTCTACCGTGGAATTGCGCAACGGCTAGCATCGGCAATCGTCGAGCAACGCGATAACTGCGTGCATCGGCAATGCACGACTTTCTTGCCTTGACTCGGTGCCTTGTGGTGCGCTGCTCGGCAAGTCGCCGCTAGTTGCGGAGCAACGCTCCAAAAAGCACCAACCCACTTTCAAGTGTGGATGGGCGATATCCGCCGCAGCCATAGATTTGCATGCCAAAAGGGATCGGGTCGTATGTGAGCCAGGAGCGTTGAGGAGGCCTGCTACGCAACGACGGGAAGGTTTTGCCAGGCCATCCAGGGCCGGCATTTTCCCGGATTCTTCTGAGTTTGTATCGAACTTCGTCCGGCAGCTTCCGTAGAACTATATTGACAATGGAGGAGGCATGATGAACTCCTTCGGTGCTCCTGTTTGGGCACAGCCTCAGGAGGAACCGATTCGCTGCCCAGAATGTGGGTCGAGATCGCGTGTCATACGCGGTCTGTGTCTAAATTGTCTGCTCCATCAGGGTCTGGTAGCTGATACTTCTAATGATGAAACGCTAGAGGCCCTACTCGCTACGATCGATGTGCGCGATCCCGATCGGAGACTGGGCAATTATCAAATTCTTGAAGAAATCGGCCATGGCGGGATGGGAGTTATTTATCGTGCCCGCCAACGACACTCGCGTCGTATCGTCGCGCTGAAACGAATTTTGGCGGATGACGCCGATTCGCGCGAAACGTTGGTGCGTTTTCGCCGCGAAACGCAAGCGGCGGCACATCTGGATCACGTAAACATCTTACCTATTTACGAAGTTGGCGAGGACGAAGACGGTCTTCCGTTCTTCACCATGAAATTTGCCGCGGGCGGCACCTTGGGCGACGCCGCACCGGCTTTGCGCAGCGAACCGCGCCGCAGCGTGGCACTCATGGCAAAGGTCTCGCGCGCCATCCAATACGCGCATGCTCAAGGAATTCTTCATCGCGACCTCAAACCGGGAAACATTCTGCTTGATGCGCGTGGCGAACCTTTAGTGAGCGATTTCGGGTTGGCCAAATGGCTCGATACGGGAAGCGAGCTTACGCGTACGCTGACAATTTTCGGCACACCCGGTTATATCGCCCCCGAGCAGGCAAAGGCCTCACCGGCGAGTTTGAAACCGACTACGGATGTTTATAGCCTCGGCGCAATTTTGTTTGATCTCTTGACTGGCCGGCCACCCTTCGTGGGCGAGAACGTGCTTGCTACTATTCAACAGGCCGCCGAAAAACCGGCACCCAAACTGCGCTCTCTTGCACCGACGCTCGACCGTGACCTAGAAACCATTTGCGCAAAATGTCTGGAGCGCGAACCAAGTGCGCGTTATCGCTCGGCGGGCCATCTGGCCGAAGATCTTGAGCGCTGGTTGGCGGGCCGCCCCATCATCGCGCGGCCGGTTTCGGCCCCAGTGCGCGCTTTCCGCTGGTCACGGCGTGATCCGATTACTGCTGGAATGGCTGTGCTCTTACTGGCCTTGGGAACGGCGGTCGGGATAATGAGTGAACGACCGCAACATCCGGCAAATACTGGAATTGCTGTGCTACCCTTTGAAAATCTAAGCGAAACTAAAGAGAGCGCATTTTTTTCCGATGGTATCCAAGACGGCATTTCGACCAAACTGGCCAGAGTGGCGGATCTTAGAGTAATCAGCGGCGCCAGCGTCATGCCATACCGTGGCGCGCGTAACACTCGCCAAATTGCGCGGGCATTCAATGTCTCTCATGTGTTGAAGGGGAGCGCCCGCTGGGAAGCGGGCCGGATTCATTTAAACGTCCAATTGGTTGACGCCCGCACCGGTGCTCAGGTTTGGGCAGAGGAATACGATCAGGATTTGGCTAACGTGTTTCTAACCCAGAGCGAGATCGCGCAAAAAGTCGCAGATCAGCTCGAGGCCAACGTCTCAGCGGTCGAGAAAGCCGCCATCCAGGAGGCACCGACGAGAAATCTTGTTGCCTACGATTCTTATTTGCGGGCTAAGCACCTCCTTCTGACGCTATTTAGCAGTAGGGCGAGAACGGAGCTGCTCCAGGCTGTTGATCTACTGAACAACGCCGTGGCGCTGGATCCGTCGTTTTTCCAAGCCTATTGCGAACTCGCCTACACGCATGATCAGCTTTACTTTTTTGGTCTCGACCATACTCCTGCACGTCTGGCGTTAGCGGAAGCAGCCATCCAAGCCGCGTTTCGTCTTCGCCCCAATGCTGGCGAAGCACACCTGGCGCGAGCAGAACATCTTTATAGAGGGTACCTCGATTATGAAGGCGCTCTGGCCGAACTGAACGTTGCCACACAAACGCTACCCAATTCTGCCCGTGTATTCGCCTTAAAGGGCTACATTCAGCGACGTCAAGGGCGCTTCGAAGAATCCACGCAGAACCTGGAGCGCGCGATTGATCTCGACCCGCGCAACTTTTTTACGCTGCAACAGATTGCGATTAGCTATGGAGTTCTCCGGCGCTACGCTGAAGAAGAATCCGTGTTGGATCGTGCGTTGGCTATCATGCCGAACGATGTCGATACGAAAGTTGCGCGCGCGTCCACGGAATTTCATTGGAAAGCCGATACTCGATCCTTGCATCGAACAATCGATTCAATTCGGACCACCGATCCCGGCAACCTGCCCAGTGTCGCCAATGATTGGCTGAGTTGTGCGCTGGCCGAGCGCGACGTCGTCGCGGCAAAGGATGCATTGAACGCATTCGGCAAAATGCCACTGACTGACTATGCGGTGCATCTAAATCGGCCATTAATGGAAGGCGTTATTGCACGCATGACCAATGACGACGAAAAGGCACGGTCGGCCTTCACCGCTGCACGCGCGGAGCAGGAGCAAGCAATTCAAGCTCAGCCAAATTACGCTCCGCCGTTGTGTGTAATGGGTCTGATCGACGCCGCTCTGGGTCGAAAACAAGAAGCGCTCAGCGAAGGCAGACGCGCGGTCGAGCTTCTTCCGGTGGAAAAAGACGCGATCAATGGCCCGCTTATGATCGAGTACTTGGCCATAATCGCCGCCTGGGTTGGAGAGAAGGATCTCGCTTGCGAACAGCTTGCCATTGCCATCCGTCCCCCAAGCACTGTGAGCTATGGTCAATTGAAACTAATACCCTTTTGGGACCCGCTGCGGGGCGACCCTTGTTTTGAAAAAATTGTCGCCTCGCTTGCGCCGAGGGCTGGGAATCCAAGCGACTAAGAAGTAGAGCGCGCCTCTCGCGCGCCGCTTTACGCGTGCGGTGAAAAGTCTAACCGCTTTTTCGGTATATTGAGG
>JBKPLM010000245.1:0-5222 GCA_046731655.1 Verrucomicrobiota bacterium
GTCGTGTATAACGAAAGCGGTCGTGCAAACGGTTCGGGCGTCCCTGCCAAAATTCCATTGCGTCCGGTTTGACACGATACCCACCCCAGTGTGGCGGCAACGGAATGCGCTTGTCGCGGAAGCGTTCTGTCATCTCTGCCATTCGCGCGTCCAATACGCGACGTCCATCGAGCACTTCGCTTTGGCGCGAAGCCCACGCGCTCAACTGGCTGCCGAGCGGTCGCGAATGAAAATAGGTTTGCGATTCTTCACGCGTAGTTTTTTTCGCGTTCCCGCTAATGCGAATTTGCCGGTCCAGCTCAATCCAGTAAAAAGCCAGAGCCACCTGGGGATTGGCGTCGAGCTGCTTTCCTTTTTCGCTTTCGTAGTTCGTAAAAAAAACGAACCCGTCCTGGTCGAAGCCTTTTAACAGAACAATCCGCACCGATGGTTTGCGGTCGTCGCCGGCGGTGGCGAGGCTCATCGCGTTGACATCACGAATCCCGGCCTCGATCGCGGCCGTGAACCAATTTCCAAATTGTTTGATCGGATCGGGATCCAGATCGCTCCGACGCAAACCCTGAGCGGCGTGTTCGTAGCGCGAAGCGGTCGGATCTCGTGGCGTTTCCATTACGAAAAGAACAACCGCGCGCCATCTTGCGCTGCAAGGCAAATTGTTGACTCGGCGTCCGAAAGTAGCATAGGCGTCCCCGCCTGCGAAATTCCCGCAAGGCGCAACCGGGACGCTTTCTCAAGTGCCCTCTCGCCGCTCAGCGGTTTTGGAAACGTTACTGACAGTTTTAGGGATTGTTCAGGACGGTTTGCGGGGCGGTTTTGCTTACCTCAATCTGAGCGCTCACCTTCTGGATTTGCGCTGCCTGCTGTTCTAGCCGCGCGGTGACAGTCTGCAACCCTTTCTCTTGCTTTGCCACCGTAGATTTTAGCTCTGCGATGGTCGCTTCTTGCTTTGCCGCCGTCGTTTCGAGTCGTCCGATCGTGGCTTGCTGCTCCTCAACCTTGCGGTGCTCTTTAAGAAACTCGTTGAGCAACATCGCGTTTACCGCGTCGTAACGCACGGTGTAGATGTCGCCATTCTCGTCGCGTACCACCAGGTCCGGGTTTACCTCGGCTACTTCCTCAGCGATCAAACCAAATTGCGACGTCCCTGTGGTGTCGCTCTTGTAACGAAACGTCACCGGCTTGAGCGCCAGGAGGGCTTCGCTGGCGCTGTCCATCGGTTTGATCTCGTTTTTGAATCGGCGCGAGGAGTTCATGGTGCCCAGTTGGCCCGCGGAGTCGATCAGCACTGGTATGGCGTCGCCAATTTGCGTCATTATCCCATGAATGTTGCCGATAAAGCAGCTGTTATTCACGTTCGCGCCATCCGTTCCGATACAGATCACGTTAGTCGCCGTGGTAACGCCCTGGCCAGCTGAAACGCTCAAGGCTGTGTTAGAGTCGCCGCTGGTGTTGTTCATGAGCGCCCCACTCCCGATAGCTGTGTTGGCGCCACCGGTAGTGTTACCAGTGAGCGCGCTGCTGCCAATAGCTGTGTTAGCGCTGCCGGTGGTGCTACTCTGGAGTGCTCCAAAACCGGTGGCCGTATTGCCGAAGCCGGTGGCATTGCTAATGAGCGCAGTAGCGCCATTGGCAGTGTTGTTGCCGCCCGTGGTGTTGTTACCGAGTGCGGTAAAACCGGTCGCCGTGTTGGAGCTGCCCGTAGTGTTGTCGAACATAGCAAACACTCCAGTTGATGTGTTTTGAGTGCCGGTGCTGTTACTTAAAAGCGCCCCGGCGCCGGTGGCCGTATTGTTGTCTGCGGTGTTGGCAAAAAGCGTCCCAGCACCAATGGCCGTATTTAAGTTGCCGGTGATATTACTTTCAAGTGAAAACAAACCAACCGCCGTGTTGTATGTGCCGGTCGTGAGATTAAGAAGAGCGTTTTGCCCTTCTGCCGTATTGCCACCAGGGTAGCCTCCGTCTGGCGGTGGACTGACAGCCTGCACTCTTGTCAAAAGGCTGACGCAGACGAAAGCGAGTGCGGTGAGAATTGATCGAATGCTAATTTTCATAGGTTCGGGAGGCTTGAAAAACTGCTGGCAGATTGTCCAGACCAAAATGTCGCATGCCGAAAATGTGCGATCGCGAGACACTGTCGGCAATACGCTGGAAGCGCACTACGTGGTCTCAATTCAAGCCGCCGGAGGGGGCGCCACTTTGGACGGCACCAAAATCGCGTCACTCATCCCATGCACAAATTTTTTGTCGGCTGGTGCGATCGTCGCGAGCGCACCACGTAGTCTGACATGATCCGCTTCGACGAAGTAGTAAGGACAAAGGCGCACCCGGCCTTTCATTGTCTTTAACTCGCCAGAATCCGGATCCCAATACGGATGGTCGAACAGACTGCCTTTATGAAAGCGTTGCATGATCGTCGGCGATGATTCGAACGTCTCAAGAGCGTGGTTGATTCGCTTTTCCCACTCTGCGTGCGGCAAATCGGCGCCAAGCGCGATGCCGCGGCTGCCCCAGCCAAGCGGTGAAAAGCCGCTCACTTTCAAAAGAAGGTCGCGATCTTTCTGACTGAACTTCACTGCTTCGCGCCAGTCGTGAATCTCCAAGCGTGGTATGACCGCGTGCTGCGGCAAAGGCGTTGGATCAAGCAGCCAAGAGTAGGGGATCACTTCCTGTAGCTTGCTGAAATATTTCTCGCCGAGTTCGCGCCGCCAAAACTCGCGCAACGGCTGCATCCAAAAAAGCGCGAACCACATTTTCTCTTCCAAATACGGTTTAATCGGGGGCGTGATGGTGATACGACCTTCGGCATTCGCGTTTAGCGTGTTCTCGATGCCGGGAATGTTTGGCAGGTCAAATAATTCGAAGAACCGGTAAACGGCGCGTCCTTCCTGGGGTTCGTAATTCTCAGCGGCTACGACGCGCCAGCGGTACCCGGGATCGGTCGGGGATTCGTTACCATGGAGACCGCGGTCAGCGCCCGCGGCTACAACGGGATTCCGCGAAGGCGGGTGCAACTTTGTTTGATTCAACCGCGGGGCGATCCATTCCATCTCTGGCCGATACGTCGCGGCTTCTTGCGAGATGACGATGTCGCCGCCGTGTGGCAGCACGGTCCGAAATCCGTCCAGCATTCCGTCCGCACCGCCGATGATCTCGTTGTCGAATGTTGAATAAATTTGGTTGAGCCAGCCGGTAAGACCGATTCCGCCCGGCACGGAATCGATTTCGGCAATGATATAGCCCTTTTCGGCCAGAATAAGATCGGGACGAATCACCCGTGGTAAATCGTCCCGAATTTCTTTGCGCCGTGAAAACTCAATTAGTTCTTTAGGTTTGCCGGCATCGAGATAACGAGCCACCCACGCAGGCTGCTTACCCTTAATGCTCAGCTGATACAGTTGATTACAAGCGCGCTGAAAAACAAACAGCCGATGCCCGAGTTGTTCCAGTTCAGTGACAAACCTTTTCTCGATCGGAAAGGCATCAGGCGAGAGCAGCCAGGCCTTTTCCGCGAAAAGACCTTCCTTTGGGAAAGCAGAGCGAATCGCATCCAGTCTGTCAGATTGTGAAAGCATCGAGTTGCGCAAACTCTCAACTCTCAACACTCAACTCTCAACTTTCGATCATCTTCCGGCCGCCATTTTCTTCAGCGCGAGCTTCACCAGTTCTTCCGCCGACTTCGCTTCGCCTTTCTCTTGGAGGTCGCGCACTGCCTTGTGCGCATCGATCTGTTTGTAGCCAAGTGCGATCAGCGCGAGCACGGCTTCGTTCGTCTGCTCCTGTTCCGGCGTCGGTGCATGCGCTGCACTCGCTGCTTCCCACGCTGCCGCCACCCCCAGCTTGTCTTTCAATTCCAGGACGATTCGCTCAGCCGTTTTCTTTCCGAGCCCGCTGATTTTTGAAATTGAGCCGACATCAGAGTTCACGACCGCGGCCTTGAAATTATTCACGCTCATTCCACTGAGCACCGCGAGCGCCAGCTTCGGTCCGATGCCGCTTACATTGTTTACGAGCAATCGAAAAAGATCGCGCTCCGCGGTCGTCATGAATCCATAAAGCACGTGCGCATCTTCGCGTACCGCCAAATGCGTGAGAATGCGAATGGGCTGGCCCGGCTCCGGCAGCCGGTCGTAGCTGGAAAGCGGGATAAGGACTTCGTAGCCGACGCCGCCGACATCGATGATTGCGTGCGTAGGCAAAGCGCCGACCAGTTTGCCATCGAGGAAAGTGATCATGGAGATCGTTGAAGCGATGAAGCGTTAAAGCGGTTCCAGGAATTTAGCAATCCAGCATTTACCGCTTCAACGCTTTAACGGTTAAACGCTTCAATGAATCATTCCTGCTTCAGCACCAGCGTGAGATCAACCTTTTTCCCCTTGGCGATGTTGAAACCATGTGTGGAAGAAGATTTCCAAGCCTGGGGACGATTCGGAAAAAGCGTCTGGACAAGTGAAGTTGGTACAATCACAAAGCGCGGGCCCGGCTTGGACATGAAATCGATTGCATTCTTTTTGTTAAGCCGCGCGAGAAAGCTTTGGACGCGACTGCGAAAATACCAGACCACGCTCGGTTCCTCGAATTCGACGGACGCAAATTGCATGTTCGGCTGCAAATATCCGCGCGATTCCCGGAAAAGCTGATACGCGGGAAAAAACCGTGCGACCAACGGCGGGATGATTAACGCAATTGCAATCCACAAACAGGCACTAGTGATAGCGACTGTTCGAAACAAAGATCCGCGATGTTCAATCGTTGCTGCTCCTTGCCAATGCCGCGCAAGCAGGAGCGCGAGCAGCGGAAAAGCCGGCAGGGTGTAATGGGGCAACTTCGTTGCAACCAGCGTGAAGATCACAAAAATAACCCCGATGCCCGTGAGAAGATATTTGTCGATTCTATCGCCGTTGCTGTAGCCGGGGGCGCTGACCCCGGCTTCATATCTACGCCATAGCCTGCGGGCCAACCACGGCAGCTTGATTGACCAGGGAAAGAAACTGACGAAGATCGTTACAAAATAGAACGGTAGGAGCAGCAGATACATCCCAAACGAACTCGCCCCGTGACCTTCCATCGTCGCAAGCGACCGACTGATGACATGCCGTCCGATTCCAATCGCGAAGAATTCTCCGTGAGTGCGAATTAGCGCCGGGATTCCCCAGAGCGCGACAACTGCAAGCATCAACAAAATTCCACGGACGAGTTTGAGACGCCGAGCCAACTGCCAATCT
>JBKPLM010000246.1:0-6864 GCA_046731655.1 Verrucomicrobiota bacterium
CACCACTTATGCGTGTCCGGTCTTGTCAGTGCAAACGTCTTCGTAAGTCGGCTTCTCTTTCGTTCCGCCAGCGTAACCAACTGCCGTAGACAAGACGCCCTTCAAATTGCGGAAAGTTTCTTCAACCCCCCAAAAACAGCCTGCACCAAACGTTGCTTTCTCCGTTCCCATCAAAAGCAAAATGGAATGATTATGAGAAGAGTGCAACCGTGCGAGATGTTGCTTCTATCTCTTCACCATGTTCGTATTGCCCTAAAGTCCTAGTAGCCAACGGTTGCCAAATCTGGCAGAACAGCGGCCAATCCTTTCATTGAATGAATTCTTCCGCCACGACACTCGATCAGACTCGCCCAATCTTGCCCGTGCGGCTTTTCAATGGCTGCGGTGCCTTGCTGGATAAAACGCCGATTGCGCGCACTCCTCTGCGCGCAGTTGATATAATCGAGACGGCAAAGCGCCGTTGCGGGCTCGATGATTTTGGAGGAGGCGACTTTTTCGAGGGCCTGTCGCGATTACTCGACTCCTGCCAGCGCGAAGCCCAGCTTAACCTGATCGGAAGAATTGTCCTGCGGGCAGATCTCATCCGACTGTTGTGTTCACGTTTGTTCATACAACGAGATCGGAAAGTGTATCCAAGCGTCATGCGCCAAGAAATTCGCGAGCCGCTTTTCATCGTCGGTTTGCCACGCAGCGGAACGACCATCTTGCACTCCATGCTCGCCGTAGACCCCGAGCACCGGGTTCCCCTCACTTGGGAAGTCATGACGCCATCTCCGCCCACTGGCGATAATGAGAAGCGTAGAATTCAACGAGCAATTGGCAGTTGTAATTGCTTCAACTGGCTGGCGCCCACGTTTCGCCACGTGCATCCCGTTGGCGCAGAGCTTCCGCAAGAATGTGTCAGTCTCATGTCGCCGACGTTTATGAGTGATCAGTTTGATGCGATGTATTATGTGCCTTCGTATCGGGCCTGGTTCTTTCGTCAGGATTTGCAACCGGCATACGAATATCACCGCCGTTTCCTTCAACATTTGCAAGTCCGGCGGAACGCGCGCCGTTGGGTACTCAAGGCCCCAACGCACATGTTTGCCTTGCCAAGTCTGCTCGCGGTTTACCCTGATGCGCTTTTTGTCCAGACCCACCGAGCGCCGCTCGATGCAATGGCGTCGGTATCCAGTTTGATAACGATCCTCCGTCGTGTGTTTAGCGACGCGGTCGATCGACTCACGGTTTGCCGCGAGGCGATCGATTACTGGTCCAAAACGCTGGATAGATTCCTGCAAGAACGAAGTCGATTAGCGGAGCATCGCATTTGCGACGTAAATTATGTTGAGATCCATCGCGACCCCCTCGTGGTGGTGCGACGTATTTATGGGCACTTCGGTTGGTCGTTATCCCAGAAAGTAGAGCAACGGATGCGCCGAGCGCTATCAAGCCAGCCGGAGGAACGACGTAGGCTTCATCGGTACGATCTCTCACAATTTGGGGTGAAAGAAGCAGAGAGCGCTGCCCGATTTGCGTCCTATTGCGATCGGTTTGGCCTGGCCGTGGGCAGGAAACGGACATCTGGCACGCGAGCGGAAAAGCTGGTTAACAGGTAGGTGCAACAACTTGGCGTCCGATCTTCCACGCACTGGATCACGATTTCGTCGCAGTCTTATAAGAATGGCCGCTTGAGTTGCTGGAGCTGCTGGCATGAGGAAAACTTCGGTGACATGACCTTTGAAGTGCGCCGCACGATTACGGCCGATCATCCTAGCTTCCCCGGTCATTTTCCAGATGCCCCTCTTGTGCCGGGCGTATTGATTCTCGATGAAATTCGCGCAGCTTTGTGTGATTGGCAGAAAGACTATGAGCTTGCTGCGATTCGGAAGGTTAAGTTTCTGCAGCCATTAAAACCCGGGCAGCGGTTTACGATCTGCCTTTCCGCGAGTAATGATGACCCGACTGAAGTCAATTTTTGCTGCCGCATCGAAGGCCGCATAATAGCTGAGGGCCAACTTGAAGTTTATTGCAGAACAAAGGTGACTTCGTGAACGCGCCAATCTCCGACGCGCCAACGTTTAAGGTACAGCCAAGCGATCCGCGCCTGGCTGAATACCTGAAAGATTATCCGCCGTCAGTGTTTAACGAACGGCTGTATCAAAGCATCGAACTATTGGAGCGTTACAGCGTCGAAGTGGCTATCGATTTGGCGCGCCGATTAAACGTGATCGATTACCTCAGCCAATGGCGATCGGTCGACGACTTGTGTCGTCTCCTTTCGTTTCAGTCCTCTTTCAAGTTCGCCTTACATTGGATCCTGGAACGACTGGTCGAAACCGATTGCATCGAGGCACGGACCGACGGGGATACTCGCTTTTACCATCTACAGCACACGCTGCGGCAACCCGATCTCGAAAGCCTGCGTGCAGCTGGTCTGCAAATCGATCCCGCGAACGCGGCGACTTTGAATTTACTGGATCACGCCGCGAGCCTCTACCCAGTTGTCGCCAACGGCGAACAAAGCGGTGATCGTAATTTGCTCGGTCCACAAGGCGTGCCGCTTTGGCTGAATTATTTTCACAACGACAATTTAACCTATGCCGTGAATAACTGGGTTGGTGCGGCACTTGCCGCTGAGCGTGTTTCCAGTCGGCGCGCGCTTCGGATCTTGGAAGTTGGTGCCGGCCCGGGCAGCGCCAGCGAGATTTTGCTACGCGTGTTTGACGAACGCGGACTTCTGCCACGGGTAAAACGTTATCTTGTCACAGAACCCAACGCGTTTTTCCTGCGATGTGGCCAGCGCAAACTCGCAAGGCAATATCCTGATCTTCCGTTCGAATGGGGCGCGCTCAATCTCGATTTGCCTTGGAGCAACCAGGGTATCAACCCGGGCGAATTCGACTTGATATACGCCGTCAACGTGATGCATATCTCCAAGGATCTCCTGTTTACCTTGAACGAAGCGCGCTCGGCTCTGGGCAACGATGGCTGGCTCGTAATCGGTGAATGCCTGCGACCTTATTTCAGTCAGCCAATCTATCCCGAGCTGATGTTTCAAATTCTTGAGAGTTTTACAAATGTCCAGACAGATCCAGAGATTCGCCCGAATCCAGGCTTTCTAACTGCAGAACAGTGGCGGCGCGCATTCACTCGCGCAGGCTTTCAACGCGCGGAAGTTGCACCGAACATCGATCGCATTCGTGAGATCTACGCACACTTTTTCACTGGCGCAATTTGCGGACAAAACGTCGTACCTAACAAATGACCTCGGATGTTCTCGAGACGAAAGCCTCGGAGGCAGTGCGTTGGACGGCTTTGCCGGAACGCGGCTCACCCGCTTCGCTGCGATTACTCGCGTGGATCGCGACGCGCTTCGGACATTGGGCAGGAAGGCTGCTTTTATACCCGATCACGTCTTATTTTGTAATCACCGCGCATGCGGCCCGTCGAACATCGTACGAATACTTGAAGCGAGTGCGCGGCTACCCAGCTCAATGGTGGCACGTCTTTCGTCATTTTCACTGTTTCGCCGCGACAATCCTGGACCGCCTTTTCCTGATGCGCGGTGAATTCCATCGCTTTGACGTGAAGCTTCATGGCAAAGAAATCCTGCACCACCGAATGGAAAGCGGAAAGGGCTGTATTCTGTTGGGCTCACATTTGGGGAGTTTCGAGGTATTGCGAGCTCTGGGCGTGATGCAGCGAAACTTTCCACTCAAGGTTTTAATGGATGCAAACCATAACCAAAATATCACTCGTTTTCTGGATGCGCTGAACCCGGCGATCGCAAGCACCGTAATCGCGCCGGATCGGATGGATACTTTGCTGACAGTTAAGGAAAGTTTAGATGCGGGGTTCTTCGTTGGCACGCTAGGCGATCGCGTATCGAGCGATGGTAAAACAACCCAATGCCAATTCCTTGGCCGGCCCGCCGCTTTTCCGGTCGGCCCAGTCGTGCTTGCCGCCATGACGCATTGTCCCGTTATTTTGTTTTTCGGGCTCTACCGCGGCGGGAATCGTTACGAAATTTACTTCGAACATTTTGCCGACGAGATCACATTGGATCGCGATCGTCGTGCTGAGGAGATCCAGCTATGGATGCAGCGCTACGCTGAGCGCCTGGAGCATTTCACGCGTCTTGCGCCTTACAACTGGTTTAACTTCTATCCGTTTTGGGACCAGGTCCCGCCGCGTTAAAAAGTTTCAAGGGTTACAAAAAGGCTATATGCATGGTTCCGATGTAGCTTTGTAGCGCTCAACAAATCGCTTAAGCCTGTTTGATGCCTAACGATCTTCCAATTTACAAAGCAGAAATTCGCGCATTGATTCCCCACTCCGGTCTGATGTGTTTGTTGGACGAGGTAACTCAGTGGGATGACCGATCAATTACATGCGTCAGTAACACACACCGTGACCCCGCTAATCCATTGCGTCGCGACGGACGCTTATCTGCTCTGCACGCTTTCGAATATGGCGCGCAAGCGGCGGCAATTCACGGCGGATTGCGGGCACGCTCGTTAGGCGAAATCGCACCACCTGGCTATTTGGCTGCCCTGCGCGACGCGCGCTTGCATGTGACATCATTGGATGACATCAGGTCGCCGCTGCGGATTCGTGCTAATCGCCTGTTCGGTGACGGGGCCAACACGGTTTACGAGTGCTGCGTTTCCGTTGGTGAGGCGCTTATAGCCGAGGGCCGTGTCACGATTGTGCAACGCGACCTGTAAATGACGAATGTCGAATGTCTAATGACGAAGGAATGACAAAGTCCGAGTGACCAAAAATGCTCGTTCGCTTTGACATGTGAAGATTCGGATTTCATTCGTTATTTACATCACATCACAATTCCGCCATCTACGCACAAAACCTGGCCGGTGATATAGCCGGCTTCAGAAGACGCGAGAAATGCCACTGCGTTGGCAATGTCTTCAGGCGTGCCCGTTTTACCGAGCGGAATTTTTGATTGAATGGAATTCTTAATTTCATCGGAAAGCCCGGCGGTCATGTCTGTCGTGATGAATCCCGGCGCTACGGCGTTTACGGTGATGTTGCGGCTCGCCAGCTCGCGAGCGAGTGACTTGGTGAGACCGATCAAACCCGCTTTGCTAGCCGCATAATTTGTCTGCCCTGCATTGCCCATCAAACCGATTACTGAGCTAATGTTGATAATGCGGCCGCTGCGCTGCTTGATCATGGCGCGAATAAACGACTGTGTAAAACTAAATGCACCTCGCAAATTCGTATTAACAACCGAATCCCAATCCTCAAGCGACATTCGCATGGCAAGCACATCTCGGGTAACACCTGCGTTGTTAATCAGAATGTCGGCCCTGCCAAAATCGTCGAGGATTTGAGCGCCGATTTTGTGTACGGCTGCATGATCCGCGACATCGACCGTATAGGCCCTTCCGGCGTCAGCGTGAATTGCGTTGATTTGGTTCGCGATCTTCTTTGCGTTTGCTTCCGTGCGACTCACACACGCCACCCGCGCTCCCTCATTTGCCAGTCGCAGGGCGGTGGCTTGGCCAATCCCTCGGCCCGCACCGGTAACAATTGCAACTTGATTCTCGAATCTCATAAGCTTGGACTCCAACCTGAAAATAGCTTCTTACATTGCGCCGTGTCGAGGAAGCGGGGCTACACCACCACTCCATAACGGCGTTGGCGGCGCCCAAATTCTTCCACGGCAGCCGCGAGGTCTTTTTTTGTAAAGTCGGGCCACAGTTTGGGCGTGATATACATCTCCGTGTAGGACGTTTGCCAGAGAAGAAAATTGGACAGACGCATTTCACCCGAAGTGCGAATAAGTAGATCGGGGTCGGGATAGTAACGTGTATAAAGGTGTTTACTGAACATCTCCACGTCGATCATTGCTTTGTCGATGTGGCCCAGCTCGATAGCGCGAAGCAAACTCTTTATGCCATCGATGATTTCGAGACGACCCCCATAACTCAGGGCGAGAACGAGAGTCAAACCAGTGTTGCCAGCAGTTTGCTCGATGGTTCTATGAAGTTGCTCCTGCGAACTCACCGGTAAGTCAGTCAAGCGGCCGATGGCCTGAAGACGCACATTTTTCTCAATCAATTCCGGCGTCTTTTCCTTCAAGAATCTTTCGAGCAGACGCATCAGTGCGAGGACTTCGCTCTTGGGACGCTGCCAGTTCTCAGCGGAGAAAGCGTAAAGGGTGAGGTATTCCACCTTTAATTCACCACATCCTTCTACGCACTCGCGAACAGCCTGGGCGCCTGCTTCGTGTCCTTTAATGCGTGGCAGACCGCGCCCCTTGGCCCATCGGCCATTACCGTCCATGATGATTGCAATGTGACGAGGAACGCTCTTCACGCTCGGAGGCATGGCTACAAGATGATCGTCTCACCGCGCGTCGGCCCGACGCTAATCATCGACAATTTTGCTCCGGTTAATTCGGAAATGTATCTGACATATTTCTTCGCCGCAGAAGGTAGTTGGGAAAAAGTTCGAGCAGAATGAGTAGGCGTATTCCAGCCGCGCATGTCTGCGTAGATTGGCTCACAGTTTGCCAGCTGTCTCGCATCGCAGGGCGGAACACCAAGACGCTTTCCGTTTAGCCGATAAGCGACGCAAACCCGGATCGGATCAACATGATCCAGCCCGTCCAGATTAGTGATGGCAAGCTCGTCGATCCCATTGATCATTCTGGCGTAGCGGGTCGCCACAGCATCGAACCAGCCGCAGCGGCGCTTGCGACCTGTGGTGGCGCCGAATTCCCTCCCCAGGTTGTGAAGCATCTGCGCCAATTGCATATCTTCCGTCGGCAAAGCGCCCTCACCTACGCGAGTCGTATATGCCTTCATCACGCCTACTACACGATCAATCCGATGAGGTGGCACACCGGTGCCC
>JBKPLM010000247.1:0-6386 GCA_046731655.1 Verrucomicrobiota bacterium
ATGTGCATGGTAAACCGTGGAATTTTTTCACAGTGCCAGCCTTCTTCCCAATCATGTTTGAACTGACGGTTCTGTTCGGAGCGTTTGCTGCATTTTTCTCGATGCTTGGCATGAACGGATTGCCCCGCTGGTACCACCCGATGTTCAATTGGGAACGGTTTATCCGCGTGAGCAACGACGGATTTTTCCTCGCGATCGAAGCGCGCGATCCACGGTTCACCGAAAACGGTGTGCGCGAATTATTGGAAAGAACCGGCGGCGAACACATCACCATTGTGCACGAAGACTAAATATGTTGCGCGGCTTTCTGGTGATTTTTGTTTTGTGCGGGATCGCGATCGTCGCGATCTTTGGGTTTCGTGGGCAGAAGAGCACTGCGCCGCCGACCGAGGTGTTCCCTGATATGGTGCGCCAGATGAAGGTTCGTGCACAAGCACCGCTTGGTCTTTTTGCCGACGGGCGCGGGCCACGTCTGCCGATCGCAGGTACCGTGCCGATTGGCTATGAGATGCCAAAGTTCGGACTAGCCCGGCAACCAGGGGCAGAGGTGGGTCCCTGGTCTCATCCGCGCCCTGACTTTGGTGCCGGCACTGATTACTACAACACTGGCAAAATGGCCGATCACTGGGGAACGGGCATTCCGGTTCCGGTCACGCGCGAGTTGATGGAGCGCGGCCAACAACGCTTCAACATCACTTGCGCGATGTGTCACGGCGCTACCGCAGCAGGTAACGGGATCACAAAGCAGTACGGACTCGCGACCGTTGTTTCGCTTCAAGATGAACGAATCCGCAAGATGTCTGATGGCGAGATTTTCAATACCATTACGAATGGCAAGAACACGATGATGGCCTACGGGCCAAACATCATCGTACCTGATCGCTGGGCGATCATCGCGTACCTGCGCGCGTTACAACGCAGCCAAAACGCGACGGTGACTGATGTTCCTGAGGACCGGCGCGCGGAACTGGAGAAGCCGGCGTCACCGCCGCCGGCTACAGCAAAATGAGCGAGCGTTCCCACACTGTCCCAACACCCGAAGGCGAATATTTCGAGAGCAGCCGCTTTGCAGGCCTATCGTCACTGCTCGGATTGATTGCCATTGTGGCGCTGGCTCTTTGCGTCGTGGGCGCATTTCTAAATCCGCATCAATTCAGTTATTCGTGGCTCTTTGCGTTCGCATTTTTCTTCACGCTTTGCGCGGGCTGTTTTTTCTGGACGATTGTGCATCATGCCACCGATGCGGATTGGTCGGTGGTGGTGCGGCGCCAGTTAGAAAACCTTGGAGCATTGCTGGTCGTGCTCGCGATTCTCTTTGTTCCTATCCTTCTCCTTCGCCGACATCTCTATTCGTGGATGGATATCCCCCCCGGTGTCGAACATTCGCTGGATGCGAAGCGCGCCTATCTCAATTGGTCTTTCTTCCTGATCCGCGCCGTCATGTTTCTGGGCTTTTTCCTTTGCGCAGCACTCGCCTTACGCCGCTTATCGGTGAAACAGGATAAGGACGGAAATCCACGCTTCACCATACTGATGCGTAAGCTGGCGTTTGTCAGCCTGCCAATGTTCGCGCTTTGTCTCACCTTTGGCGCGTTCGATTGGCTTATGAGCCTGAACTATAAATGGTTCTCCACTATGTTTGGCGTGTACATCTTCGCTGGTGCAGCGGGGAGTTCGATGTCTCTGCTCGTTCTGGTCATCACCGCCTTGCGACGGGCTGGATATTTGAAGAATATCGTCACCGCTGAGCATTACCACATAATGGGGAAATGGATGCTGGCCTTCTGTATTTTCTGGGCTTACATCGGGTTTGGTCAGTACATGCTCATCTGGTACGCAAACATACCGGAGGAGACGCAATTTTTTATCACCCGAAACACTGAATCGTGGTGGGCGCTCAGCATGCTGCTCGTAGTAGGACGCTTCTTTGTCTGTTTTGGGATTCTACTCTTGCGATCGATCAAAAAGGAGCCGCGGAATCTTTGCTGGGTCGCGGGATGGATTCTCTTCATGCAACTGCTCGACATGTACATCATCGTTTTGCCTGCGTTACACGGCACAGGCGTCCACCTCAGCATCTGGGATTTGCTTTCCGTCATCGCCATCGGCGCAACGCTCGGTTTCGTTTATCTGCGAATTGTGCCCCGGACCTCTCTCTTTCCGGTCCGCGATCCGCGCCTGATTGAATCTTTGAACTTGGTGAACTGATATGGCTGGTACCGAATCACTTCGTCAAGTTGCCCATGCACGCGCTCCGTTGTCAGCGTGGTTCGGCATCGTGCTTCTCTTTTCTCTTTTTGGTGTGATCGTGCTCGCAATCATTGGGCCGTCGCCGCGTAGAAGCGATTACGAAGAAACCCGGGCAAAAAAGCGCGTGGAGAATTTGAAGACATTACGCGACGAAGCAGACAAGGCTTTGACGAGTTACGCCTGGGTCGACAAAAACAAAGGCGTTGCTCGCCTCCCTATCGAGCGCGCTATGGAATTGACAGTTGCCGACTTGGCGAAGCAAAAGCCGGCGCCCGCCGGCCCGATCGCTACGCCTGAGGGGCAGACAACGGCAGGGGCTGCGGCCAGCCCTGCTCCGGCCTCTCCAGCCCCGGCGGGTTCCTCGCAACCGAGCGGCGCATCGCCGGCGGCATCGCCTCCCGCGCAAGCCCCGGCTTCGCCTTCGCCAGCGGCTCAGTCGTCACCGCCGAGTCCGGCTTCACCCAGCCCCACGAAAAGTCCATGACGATCTTTAACGTTTCAATGTTTCAACACTTTCCTGGCCGCCGGAGCCTTGGCGAAGGAGGCTACGCCAAATGAATCCTGCCGGAATCCCACTCAAAGAACCATCCATTTCCGCTGCTGCAGGTGACACCGAGCAATTGGAACGCGCCCTGATCGACGCCTCAACGCGCGTGCCGGTGTTAATCTTTTACACTTCGGCGGTCGCGTGGTTGATCCTCGGCACGCTGCTTGCTGGTTTTGTTTCGTTCAAGCTGCACACGCCGGATCTGCTTTCTGATATCAGTTTTCTCACGTGGGGACGCATGCGGCCCGTCCATATGAACGTGATGGTGTACGGCTGGGCGTCGATGGCTGGAATGGGCACGGCAATTTGGCTGATGGCCCGATTATGCCGGACGGTGCTGCGATATCCGCTGTTGCTGGTTGCGGGCGCCGGATTTTGGAACCTCGGCGTTTTGCTGGGCGTAGGCGGAATTCTCCTCGGCGATAGTACCGGCTATCAATGGCTCGAGTTTCCCAGCTATGCGGCGATTATCCTTTTCGTCGCGTACGCAATCGTTGCCTCCTGGGCAGTGTTGATGTTTCGCTTCCGGCGCGGCGAACAAATTTACATTACGCAGTGGTATTTACTCGGCGCGTTTCTCTGGTTCCCCTGGCTTTACGCAGCTGGCCAGTTAATGCTCTTTGTCGTCCCGGTGCAGGGAGTGTTGCAAGCGGCTGTCGGCTGGTGGTACGCGAATAATCTGCTCTTTCTCTGGTTCGGCGCGATCGGTCTCGGCACCGCGTATTACATGATTCCCAAGGTGATCGGCCGCCCGGTGTACAGTTATCATTTGGCAACAATCGGTTTCTGGAGCTACGCGCTGTTCTCGAGTTGGACTGGTATGCAGCGCCTTGTCGACGGACCTTTCCCAGCCTGGATGGTTACGGCCAGTATCGCAGCCACAATTCTCACGCTGATTCCCGTCGCCACGGTCGGGCTCAATCATCACATGACGATGCAGGGTTATTTCCCTCTGATGCGTTACAGCCCGACGCTTCGTTTTACCGTGTTCGGCGCCATGTCTTACACCGTCTTTAGTCTGGTAGGCGTTTTGATTTCGCTGCGCTCCGTGGCCCGCTACGTGAATTTTACTCAGGCAAGCATCGCGTATTCGCATCTCGGTCTTTATGCATTTTTCACGATGGTGATTTTCGGCTCGATGTACTACATCGTACCGCGACTGATCGGACGCGAGTGGCGCTACGGGTCGTTGATCAAGCTGCATTTCTGGGCATCGGCCTACGGCATCGGGCTGATGACGCTCATGCTTCTCGCTGGCGGTTTTATGCAAGGGGCGAGTATGGAAAATCCGTCGCTCGCTTTCAGTGAGAGCGTCGAATCAGTGTTGCCGTACCTACGCGGGCGTAGTTTGTCTGGCATTTTGCTGACAGCGTCGCACTTTGTCTTTGCGTATCATTTTGGATTGATGCTTTTCGGCTTGGGCCGGAAATCCACTGTGCCCACATTTCTTAATCCAGTTGAAGCAGAGGGGGCTGGAGCGCACTAATGAAAGGACTCGCCCCTCTTTTCCTCGGAATCTTTGGAACGTTCGCGTTCTCCTGGGTGGGATTGACAGTGATCCCCAATTGGCAAATCGGACACCTCAACCCTCAATCTGACGAGGAAGGCACGGACGTTTATCCGATGCCGCAATCAGGAATGGTGCAGTGGGGCGCGCGCGTTTACGCTGCAAACGGCTGCATCTATTGTCACAGTGAGCAGGTCCGCGCCGAATATGCTGGCGCCGACATCGAGCGAAAATGGGGTGCCCGTCGCAGCGCTCCGCGCGATTACATCTTCGAACGACCCGTTTTTCTCGGGAAGATGCGCATGGGCCAAGATCTTGCCAACATCGGCGCCCGTGCGCCAGCCGAACAGGAAAGCCCTTCGCCTGGAGGAGGCGGGAGTCCCGCGGCGTCACCAGCTGGCGCAGCGCAAAGCCCATCACCATCAACGGCCCAGCCGAAGACGCAGACCGCGCAACCGCCAGGACCTGCGGCACCGCAACAGCAACCGGCAACTTCACCAGCAAAGTCGCCCGCGGTCGCGGGTCCCAGCACAGGCATTGCTTCTCCCTCTCCAGCAGCCGCGCCTGCTGCAGCTGCAAGCCCCGGTGCGCCGCCTTCCGCGGGACCACCGTGGCCCGAGCAGACCGCAGGCTTGCCACCAATGTATTCCGCTGCCTGGCATCATGTGCATCTTTATTCGCCGCGCAGTATCAACCTCGATTCGAACATGCCGTCCTATCGTTTTCTTTACCAGGCCCGCCGTATCAGTGATGCGCGTTCATCGGATGCGTTACAGCTCACCGGTTCCGAAGCCCCGCCTGAGGGATGGGAGATCGTTCCAACTTACGATGCGAAATGTCTTGTGGCGTACATGATGGCGCTTAATCAATCGCATCCGTTGAAAGATGTTAGGTCGGCCGGTGCGGCACCCGCAGCGTCCCCAGCGGCTTCACCCTCGCCTGCGCCCGGAGGACAGGCACCCAAATGAACGAGAGCACGCCAACACCGGACCCGCATTCTGGCCAGGGGATGGATTACAGCGAAATCGCTGATGTACAGGATGTCCATGCCGCGGTGCAGCGCGAAAAACGTGAGCCGCGTGTGGGTCGCGAACCGTTGTCCATCTGGTTGATCGCGGTGTACGGACTCGCCGTATTTTTTGGCGGCGCCTATCTTGGCCGTTACTCGGGAAATTTTAGCGGTGAAGCGCTCGATCCATACGGCGGCGAAATGCCAACGATGAAAAAAACTGCCGGACCGCAGGGCGCCCAACAGGCTGCCGAACTTTCGCCGCACGATCGCGGAAAGAAGATTTTTGCTGCCAATTGCCAGACGTGTCACCAGGCGAACGGCCTCGGGGTGGCAGGTCAGTATCCGCCCTTGGCCGGCTCGGAGTTTACAACGGGCGGTTCGCGTCGCCCGGCGATGATTGTTCTCAAAGGTTTGACAGGTCCAGTTAAAGTGAAAGGACAAGAATATGGCTCGGCCGTGATGCAACCGTGGGATAAAACATTGACCGACCAAAAAATTGCCGACGTTCTTACCTACGAGCGAAGTGAGTGGGGGAATAGCGCCAGTCCTGTGACGGCTGAGCAGATTGCGGCGTTGCGTAAGGAACTGGCGAATCATCCAAGTTCATTCACCGAACCTGAGATACTGGCGGCTCCCGATGACGATCTTCCGGGTGGCGCTGCAGCGGGCGCCGCGCCTCCTAAACCTGGCGAAGCCGCAAAGCCTGGCGAACCACCAAAACCATAATCACGGTCGTCCCGAGCGAGCGCGAAGGGATCTCACCTACAACGCTTTGGGTTGACCGGCGCTCTCAGTGTAATCCATCAGCCCTTGAGAGATCCTTCACTTCGTTCAGGATGACAGTGCGAAGGAAGTTATTTGTGTTTTCAATCATGCAATCGCTTCCGCTAGCAATTCTGCGATATGCTTTGGCCGAATGTTTGTCAGATCACTGATTTGATGCCGGCAACTTGTTCCCGAGGCGACGATCTGCGTTTCGCGGCCTTGATTCTTGAGTTTGTCGATCAAATCCTGGGCCACTTGGAGCGACAGATCGTACTTCTCGGCGAGCGCGCCGAATGCCCCTGCCA